>JBAQYT010000017.1:0-2566 GCA_049787175.1 Candidatus Acidiferrales bacterium
CCAGCCAGAATCTCGAAAAGCGCGCCTTCGACGTGCTCAATTGCATTCCCGTGGTTCCCGGCGCCGTGGGAGCCTGGCGCGCCGAGGTCATGCGCAGTTGCGGCGGCTTTGCCGGCGATACCGTTGCGGAAGACACCGACCTCACCCTCACCATTCGCCGCCATGGTTGGAAAATTCTCTACGACGAAGATGCCATTGGCCGCACCGAAGTTCCCGACACCATGGAGGCCCTCGTCCGCCAGCGTTTCCGTTGGACCTTCGGCACGCTCCAAGCCGTTTGGAAGCATCGCGATGCTGTCGGCCGCCGCCGTTACGGCACGATGGGGTGGATCACCCTTCCCAACGTTTTCCTTTTCCAGATTTTGCTCCCGCTGGTGTCGCCGGTCATCGACTTCCTTTTCCTTTTTTCCATTCTGCTCTGGGGACTCGCGCAGTTCCGCATCACCCATCTGCCTCCGCTGTGGACCAGCGACGACGTGATCCGCTCGCTCATCTTTTTCGCTGCGTTCATGCTCATCGACTTGCTCACTTGCGTCATCGCCTTCGCCCTCGAGAAGGGCGAAGACTGGTCGTTGCTCATCCCGCTCCTCATCCAGCGCTTCTATTACCGCCAGATGATGTACGTGGTGCTCTTCCGCGCCCTCAAGGAAGCCGTGCAGGGCCGTCCCGTCGGCTGGCGCGGCGTCGAAACCCAAAAGCCGGAGTTGCCCGCCCCCGTCACCCAGCCGGAGTAATAGCTTCTGTGGCACAGGCTCTCAGCCTGTGGCCCGCTCATTTTTTCGTTGTCATCCCGAACCCAGCCCACTGCTGTTGCGGGATGGCGGTGAGGGACCTGCTTTTGCCTTTTCCTTTACGGGTGCCCCGTCCTTCGCGCCCAGCTGCCGCAAGCAGCCAAGGCGAAGATGTCGCGAAAGGCGGGTTGCTTTCTCTTTCGTGGCCCTTCCGAGGAGCACTGAGCAGCTTAGAGTAGCGCGCTTATTAGTTAGCGGGAGTCGTTTGTGACTTCACCGACAGCATAATTTCGCGAGACACCACAGGAGCCTGTTTCTCGGGCCTCATCAGGCAAAAGCTTCCGTCCGGAGATGCGAAGCAAGCATTCGGCCAAAACGCAAAGCGAAAATGATACTCTCCAGGCCCGCTTAAAGGTGTCGCATCATACCCCGGCGCCAAACTTGCCAAAGTGAAATTACCCTCGGTGGTTCCTCCAGGGAGAATTTTGGTTTCAATAACTACGTTCATGCTACAAACCCACGCGAGGCTAGGCACAGGTTTCCAATCGCTGTCCGAAAAGCGGTATTCGGGAGCGATGCCGGAGTTGCTGCACGAAGCCGTGGCGTTTAGAACCGGTCGGTCGCTGAGATTCCGGATCAAATAATGGAACACCGTGCAATTGATGCTGACGCTGGCTTGCCCAGCGCAACCAGCAGGAAGAATTGATTTAACGTCAAGCGCTCCCGCATCGGCAATTGTCACGTCAAACGCAAACTTCAAAGTACCCAGATCCGATATCCGAGGCGCTTCAACGGTGACCTCATTCGAGGTGACGACCACGGGCTCCTGCAGGTCGACGTTCCCTACCGTACTCGTTTTACCAATGACCTGCAGCGGAGTAAGACAGTCATATTTGCTTACCGTGTCGGTACATCCAAACAGCGTCCATTGTGCGCGCAACACATACGAACCGGGCGCAAACGCGTCACCATCGCGTCGATCAGAAATGAGTCGTGTTCGATACTCCATATGCTGCTCCGGCTTCAAACGAACGTCGGTGTAGGCGATGTCTTTGCAGGTGCGTGGTCTAGGATTACTGATAGGCCACCACCCGGTTGATGAGCGTGGTTCCTTTCGCGACAGCGTGATCGCTGGCTCCTGGCAACGAATTCCGCTGATATGAATCGTGCGCGTACTTAGGTTCTTCAAGGTAAGCGTGAACGCCTGGCAGGTGAGGGTCAGCGAGGCTTCGCCGCCACAACTCGGACCTAAGGAAAGTTTGCCGTGGGGATCCTCGCGCAGAATCAAACGAAAGTCTTTGGCTGGTGGCAGGAGTCTTGGAAAAGGGCCCGCGGCCGACGCCGCTGGGCACTCAACTCCAGCACAGAATACAAGCGCAGCGACCGCGAACCGGCCTCCGGTGAAATGCATGAAACGATTCCGCGTCATAGTCTATCGGCTCAGCTCACTATGATGCGTTTCACACGTGAATGGAAATCGAAGTGGCAGGGATAAACCGACGCCGCTTCAGACGGTGTTGACACACTCGTTAATCTATGCTATCCAGGTACTCTATGGTTAGCGCATCCATCTTCGCCGCTCTCAGCTTCCCACGAGGCTTTCGGTGGGGTTTCTCCGCCGCCTAGGCCTTTCCTTCCGCCTCCCAAGTAACTTTTCTACCCAAATCTATGATTTTTTTAATCGGACACATAACACAAGTCGTGAATCCGTAACTCACGCAAAACAAAGGAGAAAACATTTTCTAATCGGGACTGAAAACGCGCTTTTTTCATCCGCCCGATTAGCCCGGTCTACAGCTTTTCATAGCCCGTTCCTGGCCGTCTCGGATGGCCAC
>JBAQYT010000020.1:0-44023 GCA_049787175.1 Candidatus Acidiferrales bacterium
CGAATTGACACGCGTGTTGCGCGCCCGTAAAATCACAGGCTGTTCGCGTGCCGAGGTAGCTCACCGGTAGAGCGCGGCCCTGAAAAGGCCGGCGTAGGCAGTTCAACTCTGCCCCTCGGCACCACTCTTTCAAAGCTTCCGCGGGAAAGCAGTCCTTCTGTGCTTCTCAGTTTGCCTTTTGCCGATCTGGTTGTTGATCCACGTTGAACAAATAGGCGGTCTGATCTGCAGTTACGGCAAAAAGTTTCGAGCCTTTGTCCACAAACTGATAAAAGGACAGAGGCAAGCCGAAGCTGATATCTTCCCGTTTCTCAAGGGTGGCAAGATCGTAGACCGACAAGGTTCCGGGCTGACCCTCTAGCACCAAATATCCGCCAGAGTCCGATACGGCCGGGTGGGTTCCAAATAGGCGGCCCGCCAGTTTTCCTTCAAGCGAGTAAACAAGGGCACGATTGTCGGTGTCGGCTACCACAACCCAGTTGCCCGCAGGCAGCGCTTGACGAACAGCAAAAGACCCTTGGCCTGTATCGATAGCAAATTCGCCGCGGAGCTTGCCGTCCTGCGCGTTAAGAATTTGAATAAGGCGGGCGGTGCCTTTGCCGGAAATGTCTTCCGACTCCGCGGCGAGGACCGCATCTTGCTTCCGCTGTTCTCTTGCTTCGTCACTGTCCAGCGGCAGCACCAGGCTGAATAGCGCACTCGATGGCGACATCGCAACATAGGGGAATCCGTTAGAGAATCGCTTCGTCCAAAGAATCGCGCCGGTGGAAATGTCGTGCACCTCGAAATCGAGCAGTCCATTCCACTTGCCGTTTTCACGCCGACCGTACAAAAGGTACATTCCCATCTGGGAAATTTGAACATTTTCGTCGTCTACGCTCGTGTCCTGTTGAATTGTGCCGGTGAGAGGATTCAAGATGCCGAGAGTGCGCTTCTCTTTCGTGCGCGCAATAAAGTCAGCGTAGAGATTGTCCTGCGAAGAAAATCCGCACGCGTTGAATCCATAGACGTGGAAGATGCGATCTCCATTGGCCAAGTTCCAGACGGCCCCGCGCGTCTTTCCCGAAGCCGCGAACCATTTCAAATCCGGAGACACCTCACCTGCAAGGAGATTACCGATCCAGTGGCCCCGCAACTGTGTGAAGGCAATCTCCCTCCGCGTGCCGAGATCGTAAATTCCGATGGCGCCGTCCGGACGCGCCCGCGCGTAAACGCTGTCGTAGACGTCCAGCGCGGGCATTTGGCTTGCTAGCGGACTCTTGCCCGTTTTCAGGTCGACGAGAGCGACGGCGTTGTCACCCGCCGGCCGCACGAGAATTCCACCGCCGTGGGCGGGAGCCGTGAAAATTTGACGGTAGAAAGGGATTGAAATGCCGGCGGGACCGGATGGAAATTGTGCGCTGCCCGACTTCTTTGGGTCGCGCGCATTCACACCAACCACATCGGTGGGGCCATCGAAAGCAAAGCCTCCACTCATTACATCCCGCGTTGCGGAAGACAACTTCAGCGGCATGCGAGTTTTCAAATCCCAGGCGAAAGCTTCCAGAGCGCTCGAAAGGGCGAAGTAATGCGCGTCAGGGGAAAAGGCCATGTGAAACTGCCCTTGCGAACGAACGAGACTAGAGAAATATCCAGCCGGAGGACTGCGGAAACTTATGTCGTAAAAGTGCCGCTTGGCGATGATTGGCGATGTCGTCGCGACATCCAACAATGACAGGTCAAAATGCATGCCATCGGAGTCCGTGGCTAACTGAACACAGGCAGCGATCGAACCGTCTGGCGACACGTCGGCCTGTATGCACGGTCGCGGCGTAACCACGTCGTGCACCTCAGCGCGCTGCTCGGATGCGACGTTCCACTTTTCGATGTGCAACGCGGGAGTCCAGATCAAAATCGATTGAGAATCAGGCGTGAATGCCGCGGGTTCAATGCCATCGACTGGAATACGAAAAATGGGTTTGAGCGGGTCTCGCGACAGGACGTAGACGCTAAAGTCGTCCTGAGCGAGCAAGTATTTCCCATCGGGGCTGAACCTGACATTGGAAATCTCGCTTTCGAGAGGCGGCGAAAGCTGACGCTTCCACAACAGTCCGGGAAGCGAGGCGGGTAGCACTGCCGCTCCCATCGCGGTCGTGTACGTGATTACCGACTGTCGCCAAGCCATGAAGGCTGCCGCTGTCTGCGGGTGCGGCGCGATGCAAGCAGCGGGCATCTGTGGAATGGATTGACGCATGCGGCGGAGGCGCTGCTCGTTGGGGCCTGTCGCGCCAACGAGGTCCGTGAGCCAGTTGCCCGTTTTGCCTTGAATGTGGGCGTAGCGATCCCAAAATGCAGCCATCGCCTGGGGCGAATAACCGGCGCGGGTGAGAGCATAAATGCCATAGTTATCCGCGACCAGCTGATCCTTTTCGTTTTCCTCCGGATCGAAGTGCAAATGCTTGCGTGCGACGTTGTCGAGAAGCTGATTGTATTTCAGAAAAACATCCGCGCGATCGCCGACCTGAATGACTCCCAAAACCTGCCGAAAGATCCGGCTAAACTCGGCACCGGGTTGGCGTGTAAGCGCATGGCCGAGTTCATGACTAAGGACGGCAGCCAGTTCATCCTCACTTTGCGCAAACTCGACAAGCCTCCTCGTTACGTAGATGCGGCCGCCTGGCATGGTGAAAGCATTGACGATGGGGACATCAATCAGGACAATTCGAAACTTCATTTGCGTCGGCGGCATCTGTGCAAGCAGGCGCTGAGCAATCTGGTCCAGATAGGCATTCAGATGGTCATCTCTCACTACCGCGAAATTGCGCTCGAATTGCTCTGCGATCGCATCGCCCAAATCCATTTCCTGCTGCTCGGTGAAAATATTGCCGTTGGCGGTTCCGCGAATGGGCGGTGGGCCAGGGCAGGAAGTCTGTGCACGCGAGTGACGCGCAAGGCAACAAGACACCGTGAATAGCGTGGCGATCGCAGCGATGCGACACTGCAAATATGTCATAGCCAGAAGAGCCTAAGATGAGCGGATATTACTCGTCCAGTAACTAGATTGTCCAGCACTTCAGCCAGGATGTGTTGCCACAACTATGCCTTCGAATCAGTCATTCGTCGTTCTGCTTCAAAGGCCCAGACGACTGGTTCGCGTTGTATACTCGCGGCGACCGGAGATGAATATGAACTCTGCTTCATCCGTCGTACGACAGCTATCTCGCGTCGCAACTCTTCTTCTGGTTTGTGCTTCCCTGCCCGGCCTCATGGCGGCGCAGAGGCAAGCGGCAGGCAACACTGGGTGGGCACATGGGCGGCGTCCCCGCAAATGCCTCCCGCGGAGGGCGATCGCCGGAACACGTCGGACGCTGGCTTCAGCAACCAGACCGTGCGCATGATTGTGCGGGCGAGCATCGGTGGCAAGGAACTGCGCGTGCGATTTTCGAATGCGTTCGGCAGCACAGCGGTAACGATCGGCGACGCGCATTTGACGCTCGCTGGCTCCGGCGCGGCGATTCTTCCCGGCACGGATCGCGCGCTCACGTTCAGCGGCCATGCATCGTTCACCATTCCGCCAGGTGCGATGGCGCTGAGCGATCCTGTGCATCTGAACGTATCCGCACTGGCAAGACTTGCGGTTAGCGTATTTCTGCCCGTAACAACCGGACCCGCGACATGGCACGAACTGGGCAACCAGACGACGTACATCTCCGGGCCGGGCGACTTCGCCGCGAGCGCCGACATGCCCGCCGCGAAGACGGAGAAATCCTGGTATTGGCTTTCGGGAGTCGAGGCGCTCGCCAGCAAGGGCACTGGCGCCGTGGTAACCCTCGGCGATTCCATTACGGATGGCGCGTATTCCACGCTGGACGCGAATCATCGCTGGCCGGATGTTCTGGCGGAGCAACTTGCCGGGCGAGGCGGCGCGCTTTCCTCCGCGCTCTCCGTACTCAACGAGGGGATTTCCGGCAACCGAATTTTGCACGACGTGGACGGCCCAAACGCGCTCGCGCGTTTCGATCGTGATGTGCTCGCGCAGGATGGCGTGCGCTACTTGATCGTGCTTGAAGGAATCAACGACATTGGATGGCCGCATATGAGCGGCGGAAAGTATGCCGGGGACGCGGTGAGCGCCAGCGAAATTATTGCCGCGCTGCGTCAGATCGCGGAGCGCGCGCACGCGCACGGCATCCGCGTTTTCGGCGGCACGCTGACGCCGTTCGAAGGCGCGTTTTACGAAACCTCCGATGGCGAAGCGGAACGCGAAGCAGTCAACGAATGGATTCGCACGAGCGGCGTGTTCGATGGCGTGATTGACTTCGATAAAGCGACGCGCGATCCGAGCCACCCGGGGCGCTTTTTGCCGGCATACGATTCGGGCGACCATCTGCATCCGGGCGACGCCGGGTACGAAGCCATGGGCCGGGCCGCCGCGCAATTGTTCTTTGCGGCGAAGCCAAAAGCAAAAACTCATCGGCCGTAATCCCCGCTTACAAAATCCTCGGCAAATTGCCTTCGTGAAACACGGGCTCGCACTCCAGCGCACTGCTGGCGTAGAATCTGCGTGGAGGGCCTAATATGACTCCCGCATGCGCGCACGTCAGCGAAATTCGCAAAGTTACTCCCAGCGGCAAAGGCTGCAAGGAATGCCTGGAAATGGGCGACACGTGGGTTCATCTGCGCTTGTGCCTGATTTGCGGGCACGTGGGCTGCTGCGACTCGTCGAAGAACAAACACGCGACAAAGCATTTCCATGCGACGAAACATCCGATCATCCAATCGTTCGAACGGGGCGAGGATTGGCGCTGGTGCTATGTGGACGAAATGATGATCGAGTGATTGGCAGCGCCGCAGTCTATAATCGCTTCCCTTTTCGGACTACCTAGACGAGGACATGAATCCCGAAACGAAATGCGCTGAAGAAAATGCATGGCCCGCGCTGTTTTTAAAAGAATGGGAGCCGACCCGCGCGACGCTGCACATGTGGACGCAAATGGCCGGCAAGGTCAAGCTGGCGCTGTGCCCAGGACTGAATCATTGGTGGGGCATCACGCTGCACGTGAACAGCCGCGGACTGACGACGCAACCGATTCCGTACGGGGACGGCGCGTTCGAGATTCAATTCGATTTTCTGAAACACATTCTTGAAATCCAGTCGAGCGACGGCCAGCGACGCGAAATGAAATTGGAGCCGCGCTCTGTGGCCGATTTTTACCGTGAATTCATGGACGCGCTCGCTTCACTTGGCATTCGCACTAAAATCTGGCCGATGCCGGTGGAAATTCCGAATCCGATTCGCTTCGACGAAGACCGTGTGCACGTATCGTACGATCCGGAATACGCAAGCCGCTTTTGGCGGGCGCTGCTCTGCGCCGAATCGGTGCTCGAAGAATTCCGCGCGAGATTCTTGGGCAAATCGAGCCCCGTGCATTTTTTCTGGGGCAGCTTCGATTTGGCAGTGACGCGATTTTCCGGCCGGCGCGCGCCGGAGCGGCCCGGCGCGGACAAGGTTACACGCGAGGCCTACTCGCATGAAGTGATCAGCGCGGGATTTTGGCCGGGAAATGCAGGAGTGATCGACGCGGCTTTTTACGCGTATGCCGCACCCGAGCCGCCAGGCTTCGCGCAAGCTCCTGTGCGTCCGTCCGCGGCGTTTTACGGAAAGGCGCAGGGAGAATTTCTGCTGCCGTACGAAGAAGTTCGCCGCAGCGATTCTCCCGCTCGCGCGCTGCTCGATTTTGCGCAAAGCACGTACGATGCGGGCGCTTCGCTCGGCAATTGGGACCGCGCGGCGCTGGAGAGGCCGGTTGACCCTCCATCGGCGTCGGTAGCCTAACGGGCGGCCGGCTGCACGGCTGCAGACGATGCCGGCGCTGGAAAACGATGCGCCAGCCAGGCGCGCGCCTCTTCCGGATGGTAGTTGAAGGGGCCAAGCCCGCCACGATAGACGATCTTCCCTGACTCATCGATGATGTAGATTCGTTCCGGCCAGCCGCCGTAAGTGTGGTCCGCAGCGTCATTCATGGTGTCAATGGCCATCGGCAGCGGAAAGTGAAAGCGCGTGACGAACTCGTTGGCGATGGCCACGCGCTGGGCAAAGGTGCGCGGCTGCGGATAGCAGATATTCTCGTCCACATTCGATTTCATCTGCCATTCATCCTGCGGATGGGCTTCGCGAATGTACACCGTAAGGAAATCGGCGCGGTCTTTGTAGTCGTTGTAGATTTTGACGAGGTTGACCACCTCGCGGCGAAATGGCGGTCAAGTGTAACTGCCGAAAATCAGCACGAGCGGACGGCTGCCAATTTTATCGTGCAGATAAAACGCCGTGCGGCCATCCAGCGAGAATATGCGCGCGTCGGGCGCATGATCGCCAACGTGCAAATCGCCCTCGTGCCACTGCGGCAGGGCGTAGCGAAGGAAGCCGTAGACATCTCGCGGCCCACCCATGAAATGGGCCAGAACAAAATACCCCGCGAGCAGCAGTACCAGAACCGCGGCGAGAATCCATTTCCAGGCCCGGTGTTTTCGCGTGGGACCGTTTTCATTCATGGCGACGACCGATGCGATGCAAATTACCGTGTATCTGCGGGCGGGTCAATTATCGCCCACCGTTCTCGCTGTCTAGAGCTTATAAGCACTCAAATCCGCGCGACGAAACTGCCAATAAAACACGCACGAGCCGCCGAGACTAGTAGCGATTCGCCGGAGGCAACGACTGGCCTTTGACGATGACGGCGCGGACGCGCTCGAGCGCGTGAATGTCTTCGAGCGGATTCCCTTCAACGGCAACGACATCGCCCTCCTTGCCAATAGCAAGCGTGCCGAGGTCATCGAGCCCTAGAAGGTCGGCGGACGCCTTCGTGCCAAAGGAAAGAGCCTGCTGCGGCGTGGCGCCGAAGCGCACTTCGGTCATGATTTCATCGCGAACGGTTCCCTTCCCCGGCTCGTAACTCTGGTCCGAGCCAGCGACGATTTTCAGACCGGTGCTTAGGGCGAGCTTGAAGCCTTGCAGCTCGCCCTGCCAGATGAGGTTGGCTTTGCGAATAGCGTAATCGGGCATGTGCATCTTGGCGCCGTTTTCGACGATGTTGTTGGCGATGTAGAGCGTGGGCGTGAGGTAAGTACCATGCTCTTTCATGTAGTTCGCGGCGTCCTGGTCGAGGCCAGCGCCGTGCTCGATGGAATCGACGCCGGCGTGCAAGGCGGCCCAGATGGTCGGCAGGTTTTCATCGTGCACGGCCACTTTCACGTGGGCATTATGAGCCTGTTCGACGATCACTTTTAACTCTTCCTCCGAAACCTGCTCCGCGAATGGCGAGTCGAGCGGCGAAAGCACTCCGCCGGAGGCGAGGATCTTAATTACGCGCGCGCCATACTTGAGCTGCCAGTGAACAGCGGCTTCCGCATCGGCGGGCGAATTGATGAAGCCGTTTTCGGGAGTGTAGAAATTTTCCGGCATGAGATCCGGCGGAAAATCGTAAAAATCACCGTGGCCGCCGGGAATGGAAATGGCGTGCGCCGCGGGGACAAGATGCGGGCCAGGAATGGTGCCCTCTTCGATCGCGTCCTTCAACGCGACATCAACGAATCCCCCGCTCCCGAGCACGCGTGCGCCGACAATTCCGGAATCCACGGCGTAAGCCATCGCCTTAGTGGCGCGAATGGCCGCCAGCGGCAAGGATGGATACTTTCCGCGCGGGCCGGTCCAAATATGAATGTGCGCATCCACCAACCCGGGAATGCAGGTGTAACGCGACAGGTCCTGCTGCTGCGCTCCGGCGGGCGCGCTCAAGTTGCGGCCGACGGCGGTCACTTTGCCGCCGACGATCACGACTTCTCCGCCCTCAATCGCCGGCTCGCTTGCATCAGCGATCAACTTGCCACAGCGCACGAACGTGGCGCTGGATTTTGGCGTGGCGGTCGCGGGCATTTGATCCGTGTCCTGGGCAAGCAATGCGGGAGCTGTGAACGCGAACAGGACAAGCACACTGAGAAACATAATTCCACGTCTCATGATTCCTCCGATGAAGCCTGCGCTCTTCACGCGGGCAATTGAGCCGGTGAAGATTATTCCTGCAACCGGTGCGTGTCAATGAAGACGTAAGCGGTAGGATCAAATTAAGTGCGAATGAAGCGTTGAATTACGGCTGCCGCGCATGATATGCATTTCGCGAGGAGCGCAAGCGAATGATTCGAAACCTCGGTGCATTTTTTCTGATACTCGTTGTGGCGCTCGCTGCGGCGCGCGTCTCACCCGCGCAAGATTCCGCGGCAAGTGTGGCGGAGCATTGGCAGGCCCACGAGGGTGATTTCGTAGTTCGCAACTTTCATTTTCACGATGGCGAGACTTTGCCGGACCTGCGGCTGCACTACACGACGCTCGGCGAGCCGGTGCGCGACGCGAAAGGCGGCGTCACCAATGCAGTGCTGATCCTGCATGGCACGGGCGGCACAGGTCAGCAATTCCTGCGGCCGGTATTTGCGGGCGTGCTCTTTGGCCCTGGGCAATTACTGGACAGCTCGAAGTACTTCATCATCCTGCCCGACGATATTGGGCACGGCAAATCCAGCAAGCCGAGTGATGGGCTGCGCATGAAATTCCCGCACTACGATTACGCGGACATGGTTCAAGGCGAATATGACCTTCTGACAAAGGGCCTGAGCGTGGATCATCTGCGGCTGGTGATGGGCACATCTATGGGCTGCATGCATACGTGGATGTGGGGCGAAACGCATCCGCAATTCATGGACGCGCTGATGCCGCTGGCGTGCCTTCCGGTGCAAATCGCCGGACGCAATCGCATGACCCGCAAAATGATCATGGATTCGATCAAGAGCGATCCCGCGTGGGATGGCGGCAATTACACGTCCGAACCGGTGAACGGACTGCGCGCAGCGCTCGACGTGGAAATCCTCATGGTCAGCACTCCGCTGTATTGGCAGAAGGAATATCCCACGCGCGACGCGGCTGATGCGTTCCTGGCGAAGTCGCTCGAAGAGCGGGTGAAAGGTCTCGACGCAAACGATATGATTTACGCTTTCAATTCCTCGCGCGACTATGATCCTTCGCCGGACCTGGACAAAATTACCGCGCCGCTTATCGCGATCAACTCCGCCGACGATTTCGTGAACCCGCCCGAATTGCACATCGACGAAAAGCTGATCCGCAAGGTGCCGCACGGCCGGTTTGTGCTGCTGCCGATTACGGACCAAACGCGCGGGCACGGGACGCATACGCTGGCAGCGGTCTGGAAGGGCTATCTGGCGCAACTGCTCGCGGAAAGCCGGACAAAGAACACCTATTAGCGTTCCGCGGCATCCAACCGATTGCGAACGGAGAATCGGCTGTTCTATAATTAGGACTGTCTGGCCCCTGCCCTTTTTCTCTCTGCAAACTCGTGCACTTTACGAAGAATGCCGCGGAGCACCGATGAACCCTGAACGCCGCACCTACGGAAGGCGCCTCCTGTATTCGCCGGAGTATCTGGATATGGGTACGGAAAACGGAGGCGTCGTCGTGAACCTGAGCGAAGGCGGCCTGGGCTTCCAAGCGGTCGGCCGCGTCGAACCAGACTCCCAAATCCCGCTTTCCTTCTCGCTCGGCCCCGGCTATCGCATCGATGTAAAAGCCCGCGTCGTGTGGGTCAGCGCGCAAGGAAAATCGGGCGGCGCTGTTTTCGGCAAGCTTTCCAAAGATTCCCGCAGCCTGATTCGCGAATGGCTTTTGAAGCCGGAATTTGAGCACGAGGAGGAAACCGCCGTTTCGGCGCCCGGGCGCGAAGGCGAAACAGAAAAGCACTTGCCCGGGAGCGCGCCGCCGTCAAACATCACGCAAACGCCCACGATGCCTGCGCAAGACTCGAAATCGAACCTGCAAAGCGAAGCCTCAGCGGGCCAATCTTCCCCCTTGCAACTCAGCGAGATTGCCGCACAAAACGGGGTGGTATTGCCGCCGGAAAATGCGCAGACACCGACGCGGTCGCCTCTGGCAACCTCGTTTCCAGCGAATGTGCCAGCGCCGCCATCAGTGCCTTTAGACGATAGGGCCGTGCCGGAGACGCCAGTGCGCGCGTCCGAGCCCGAGTACGCGCAGTTGAGTCAAAATCCCGCTGCTGCCACTACGGCAACGGAGCCGGCACGCGACGTAACGCCCCTAGCGCCCCTGCCCAAGCCACCTGAGGTTCCCGCTGCGCCAATCCGCCCGCAGGCAGTAGCGCCACCGACTACAAGGGGCCTAGAGCACAAACGCGAACGCCCGACCGGGGCTTCATTCTCAGCCGTGCCTTCCCTGTCTGCCTGGAGCAGAAAAGACGCACCTGCGGGCTCGGGCACGCCTGCCTCGCCGACTGCTGCCACGCCTCTGTTTCCTCCAAAGAATGTGGAAAACATTTTCGCGCGCTCGACACCTTTAGGAATGGAACCCGAGCCGGACCGTCGCAGCGGCTCGGCCGCGTTGCTCATCATTAGCATCGTGATCGCGGTGGGAGCGGTTTTTGCGTTCTACGTGCGAACGCATCGCCAGCAGGTCGGCAACGCCATCATACGCGTTGGAAACACCGTCGCCGGGGCGCCGGCGACTGTCACAACTGCGACCCCGTCGACGGAACCAGCAAGCGTGAATCCGGCAGGCACTCCTTCGACTAATGGAAGTACGAGTGCCGCGCAAACGACGGCGCCTCTCGCTGTGCAAGCGCCCCCGGTTCCTGCGACGCCAGGCCAACTGACAGAGCCCGGGACGAGTTCCCCTGTGCCGCCGACCGCCCCTGCAAAGGCTCCCCCCGCTGGCGCTGTACCGTTGAATACCCAGCAGTCGAACGTCGGCCACGGATCTCCAGAAACGCTAAGGCTTGGCGCATCAGCAAACGGCCAATCCGCTCAAAACGCGTCCAAGGCCGCGCCCTCAGTTGCGCCTCCCGCACCCGCGTCCCCCTACAGCGGCCAGGCGGAATACCAACGCGCGGAGAACTACCTGAATGGCAAGGGTGTTGCGCAAGACCCTGCCGAGGCCGCGGAATGGTTTTGGCGCTCGCTCGAGGCAGGAAACACGGGCGCTGCCATTCCGCTCGCTGATCTGTATCTTCAGGGCAACGGCGTTTCGCGCAGTTGCACGCAGGCACGCATCCTGCTGAACGCTGCCGCCCGAAAAAACAATTCCCAAGCGATCCAAAAACTGGGACAGCTTCCCGAAAACTGCCAGTAATCGCTCGCCTCGATGCGGTTTTGGACAAGCGCACCCTTTTTTCTGCTGAATACGGTGTTCAGCTGCGTGACAATATCGCTGGGGTTATGTCCACCGTGCCGCTCACGTTCCTATCCGCTCGGCCCAGCTGTGAGGCACCGCAGTGAAACGCAAGAAACTTGGCGAGGTGCTCCGCGAGCGCGGAAAAATCTCTCCTGAGGACTTGCTTCGCGCGATCGAAGAGCAACAGGGCAAGGTCATTCACCTGGGCGAGCTGATGCTCGAGCGCGGCCTGGTTGCCAAGACCGATCTGGT
The DNA here is from genome assembly GCA_049787175.1 of Candidatus Acidiferrales bacterium. Classification (GTDB taxonomy): domain Bacteria; phylum Acidobacteriota; class Terriglobia; order Acidiferrales; family UBA7541; genus DAHUXN01. The sequence continues at coordinate 11,477 of JBAQYT010000020.1, forward strand.
CGAGGCGCTCGCCGAAGTCAGTCGAATTCCCTACGTCGACTCCAGCACCGCGGAGATTGACCCGGAAGCCCTGCAGCTCATACCAGCGACTGTCGCGCTGCGATTCTGCGTCATGCCCATCTGCTTTGAAGGCAATCGCCTGGTTGTGGCCATGGCCGAGCCGCAGAATCTTCACGCGATTGACGAACTACGCTTTCTATCGGCCACGGACGTCGTTCCGCGCATCGGATTTCGCGCCGAGATCAAGGATGCCATAACCAAGTGGTATCACCTGGATTCCGCGGAGGCCGTTGACGAAAAAATGCCTGCGGAGGACGGCTCCACGGGGACGATGGAGTTTGTCTCCACCAGTTCCCTGCAGAGGAATATCGACGCCATGCAAGAGATGCAAGCCGAGCTCATGCATAAGAGCACGCCGGCCATGCGCCTGGTTTCGCAAACGATTTCCTCCGCTGTGGCCAAGCAAGCCAGCGATATTCACATCGAACCGCAATCCGGCGATACCGCCGTGCGCATCCGCGTCGACGGAATGCTGCGCGATTTGATTCGCGTACCTCGCTCGGTGCAAAGCTCAGTGGTTTCGCGCATCAAAATTCTCGCGGACATGGACATTTCCGAACGCCGCGCGCCGCAGGACGGCCGCTTCATGGTGAAGTTCGCCGGCAACAAGATCGACTTGCGCGTCTCGACCCTCCCCACGCAGTACGGCGAAAAGGTCGTGATGCGCTTGCTCCAAGCGGATGCTCCGTTGCAGACGTATGAAAATCTGGGGCTTGCTCCGGAAATCGCGGCGGACCTCCGCCGCATCATTGCGCTGCCGCAGGGGATGCTCCTGGTTACTGGGCCCACCGGCTCGGGCAAGAGCACCACGCTGTATTCTTCGTTGAGCGCGCTGCGAAGACCCACCGTGAACATCATCACCGTGGAAGATCCCGTGGAATACGCCCTGCCAGGAATCAATCAGGTGCAGGTCAACAACAAGGCAGGCCTGACCTTCGCCAATTGCTTGCGGTCGATCTTGCGCCAGGACCCCAACGTGATTATGGTCGGCGAAATTCGTGACAAGGAAACGGCCGAAATCGCATTGAAAGCAGCGCAGACCGGCCACTTCGTGCTTTCAACGCTGCATACCAACGACAGCGTTGCCGCGGTCAGCCGCCTGTTGGACCTCGGCGTGCCTGGATTCATGATCGCCACCTCCGTCTCCGGCATCATCGCGCAGCGCCTGGTTCGCAGGCTGTGTTCGTGCCGAACCGAAATGGCCGCCAGTCCTGCATATCGCGCCCGGCTGATTGAAGCGGGAATGACCGACCTGCCGGAATCCCAGCTCGTTCCGGTGGGCTGCGACATGTGCGACGGCACCGGCTACAAGGGCCGCGTCGGCGTCTACGAGCTGCTGGTTTTCAACGAACTCGCTCGCGCCGCGGTCCGCGACGGCGCGCGCAACGACGAAATGCGCAACCTGGCTCGTTCGAGCGGAATGAAGCTCATGCAGGAATATGCGCTGGACAGAGTTAAGGAAGGGCTGACAACGATTGAAGAAGTCGCCCGCGTTATTCCCTTCGAGCGCATTTCGTTGCTCGTCTGTGATCATTGCCATCGCGAATTGCAGCCTCCGTTTTCCTATTGCCCGTATTGCGGATCTCCTCGAGTCTCGCCGCAAAAACCAGCCGGCACGCCGTTGCCGGCATCCAGAGAAGGAGCTATCCGGGGATGACACCGCGCGCAAAAAAATCGGCGAAAGCCTCTAAGAACTGGAGCGCTGCGCGAGCCGCCGAGCGCTATTCCAGCCTTCGGGATTTGTACGTGACCTACGAAGGGCACAGCGACACGATCGCCACGCGCTTGCCGGACATTTCCAGCCGGGGCATGTTCATCAACACTTCCAGGCATTTCCCGGAGGGCGCGGTGCTCAATGTGCGTTTTCGCTTGGCGCACACGGGCGTGGAAGTGCAATCACGCTGTGAAGTTCGCTACTGCTTGGATGGCGTGGGAGTTGGCGTGGAATTCGTCAACATTCCTCCGAGAGTGGCGCTGGCAATCGAAGAGGAACTCCATCCTACGCACACCAAGAGCAAACATTCTTCTCTCCAAACGCCACGCCGAAGAAAGCGCGCATCATCCCAGAAGAAAAAAAAACGCGGCAAACGGTAGCCCGCTGAAGTTGCACCTGTACGGAGGGACAGTTGCCATCGGTCCTCGGTACAGGTCATCCTTCCGAAACCCCTGATTGCGTGTTCCTTGCGCACGTTTCAGGCAGGGCTCACAATCGGCGTGTCGAGTGTTGCTCTGTGGTCGTACGTGCCGCATTGCGTTCCGGTGCGTACCAGAAACCCAAGGAGAAGTACTCCATGGCTCCGCTGTCCAAGACAATCTTGCCCGTTCAGGCCAATGCGGAGGAAGCCGAGCGCCGCAACGCAATCCGGTACCAGCTTACTGTCTCCGCCGAGGTCGTGGAATTGAAATCGGGAACGCGATTTTCGACGCGGACTACAGACCTCGGGCCCGGAGGCTGTTTCGTTGACACGCTTATGCCGCTTCCGGTCGGCTCGGATGTCAGCATCCGGCTGCACAAGGACAACATGAGCTTTGAAACTACCGGCACGGTAACCTTTTCGCAGGCAGGGCTTGGCATGGGGATAGCGTTCGGTGAAATGCCGCCCGAAAAACCGGCGGCATTCGATGCATGGCTCGCGGAACTTACGATGATCCGCCCCGCGAGTTTCGAAACGCACCGCAGCACCCCACGCAGTGGCCACGGAAAGGACAAGTCTCCGGCGCTCACGCAGCGGCTGATCCGTTTGTTGGTCAAGCGCAACCTAATCACCGAAGCCGAAGCCGCAGCTCTGCACGACGAACCTCTTCTGTAGACGGGCTGACCAAGCCGTCCGTAATCGACAATGCCCGCAATTAGAAATCCCTTTAAGTTAGTAAAAATAAAAGAATCGCATGACACTAATCGACGCCTCTGTACGCGTTCCCACGCTTAATGCTCGTTGTTTTGTCTACCCGTTGGGATCACCAAATGCAAAGTGCGTGGAAAGACTCGGCGCTTGCTCACCCATTGCCACGCCGCGCGTCTGAACTCTGAGAGGCGTTTCTACGTACCTTAAATTGGACCACAATTCTTGAGAGCGAGGTGAAGTCGCATGATGAAGGGGCTGCAATTCGCAGGAGCAACTCTGGCGTTGGCGCTGCTCGGAGCGATTGGCGTCGCTCCCGCGCAAGCCGCCGTCGATGGTCATTTTGAGCGCACCCTCACGGTGAGTGGGGCAGTGGATTTGGACGTGACCACGGGCGCGGGAAACATCACCATCCATTCCGGCGACGCCAGCAAAGTGGAAATTCACGCCACGATCCACGCCAGCGACAATTGGCGCTCAAATGATAGCGACACGGAATCGCGCGTGCACTATATCGAGCAGCATCCGCCGATCGAACAGAATGGCAACACAATTACCATCGGACACGTGGAAGACCGCGACCTGATGCGCAACATCTCGATCAGCTACGACATTGTCACGCCCGCGCAGACGCGCCTTCACTCGGCGACAGGGTCGGGCAATCAAACCGTTCAGGGATTGGCAGGTCCCGCCGAATCATCGGCCGGCTCAGGCGATGTACATCCGAATGAAATCGGCGCCGACGTGACTGCGCACACAGGTTCCGGCGAGATCACCATTTCCGGCGTGAAAGGCGGCCTGCGGGCCACGAGCGGCAGCGGCGAGATTCGCGCGGACCAGATTTCCGGCGCCATCACGGCATCAACCGGATCGGGAGACGTGAGGCTTGCGCAATCTGGCTCAGGCGACGTCGAAGTGTCCACCGGTTCGGGAACCGTTGAAGTAAATGGCGTGAACGGGGCCGTGCAAATCGGCACGGGAAGCGGCAATATCTCCGCTCAAGGAACGCCGGCGGGAAATTGGCGTCTTCACACGGGGTCCGGAGATTTGACCGTCGAGCTGCCGCAGCAGACTTCATTCGAGCTCTACGCGCACACGAGCTCGGGCAGCATTGATTCGAAATTCCCGATCACCATGGAAGGAACGATAAGCCCGCGAGACTTGCACGGAAAAGTCGGCTCGGGCGGACCGGTCGTAGAGCTTCGCACCAGCTCCGGCTCGATTCACATCGAATCAAAATAATTCAGAGACAGAAGTTCCTCTCTCCACCCAGGGCTGGTGAAGTTATGCCGGCCCTTATTTCTTCCAGGCCGCGAACGGAACCCCGCCTTCCCATGGTTACATCTTGGACACGCCCGTGCGCCGCATTCGGCCTGCAGCGATATATATTTGCACGAGTCTGCCCGGCCCCCTCGCCGGGCGAGAAAGGACACCACGATGGCTCGCCCATGCCATGTGGCTGGATGCAGTGCGGAAATTTTGCCCGTTTTGGCGGGTGACGGTGTTTGCCTGAATCACTTTGTCGAAATGGTCATCGAAAGAGCGGATCAGGTCCGCGCGTGGTGTGTCGAATCGCGGCCGGTTGATGAAAAGACCATCGACTGGCTTCTGGGAGACGCCCGCCATGCCGCGCAAGCGCTTTCGTCGTCGCAGCTAGGATCCTGCAATGAGCAGGTTCTCGAGCTTCTTCTGTGTCTCGCGAATTTGCAGGATTACCTTGCGCACCATTCTGTACGCGTGAAAACGATTCACTAAGGGCGCTTCCACGTTCATGCAGGATTGTTTTCGTCAGCCTCGCGACGTTAACTGTCTCGATGCGGGTACCTTGCTTTTCGTCATATGGCGGAGCAATCTGAGATTTCGGAGTTATGTTCGCAGCCCATGCCAGACGACGCAAAGAAGCCGACCCCTTTCCAAGCCGCGCAGCCCGCGATTCCCGGCGTGCCGCCGCGCGCCGCGGAAAAACCCGCGTCGAACCAGCAGCCGGTAGCGAATCAGCAGTCGAAACGCCAGCCACCCTACCTGTGGGCCGCCGGAGGCGGCGCCATCCTCATACTCACAATCGCTCTTGTCTGGTGGGCTCACGGCGTAACTCGAGCTGCGCGCGTCGCGCCTGTGCCCGCAGCTCCTCCGCTAGTGGCCCGGCCTGCTGCGCCGCGGCCCGTGAAAACGATCCCCATCGCACCGGGCACAATTGCCACAACGTCAGAAATGAAGGAGACGTGGAGTACGAAGAAATTCCTATATCGTAAGCCGGGCGGCGACACTACTCCCGCATTGCTTGTTCATTTGCCCGGCAACAGCTACTGGGCCTTTTCGCTCCGTGAACCCTACGGAACATGCGAACTCGAGTTTGCGAGCGTGGAAAAACTACGAAGCGATTACAATCTGGCCGCGCGGTATCCCATGGTCGGCGATCCGTGCACGCGTACGGTTTACGATTTGATGCGATACGGCACCGGCCCAAACGGATTAGTTCGCGGAGCGGTAGTTGCAGGGGTTGGAGTGCGGCCGCCGCTGGCAATTGAGGTTCAAGTGCAAGATCGCGACATCGTCGCGTCCCGCAGCGAGTGATCTCTTCCTCTGGTTGAAACGCGCCCCCATACGCGCGTTCCCTCTTCAGAAAACAAAACGGCTCGCCGGCGCATCCCGGCGGGCCGTTTGCTTTTGTGATAGATCGCAAAAAATTAGCTTGCTGGACTCAGCAGTTCCACCGAACGAGCCACCATTTCTTGCTGGCCCGTTTGCTGGTCCACCAAGATGAAGCCGACAATTCTCAGATTGAATGGCCCAGGCCCGGAAAGCGCCGAAAGGCCGCTGAGGTTGATGTAATTCGTGAACGTCGTGGAAATCACCGTCAACGGCTGGGGCAAAAGCACGCCGGCGAGGTAATTGTCATTTATCTGGAAGCTCCCTGAGTTTCCGCTTTGAATCTGAGTGCTTCCCGATATCCACGCGCCTTCCTGGCCCTGCCGCTCAAGCGTGACACGATGCACGGTCAGCGTCTGCGAGTTCCCTGAGCCGTTCAATTTCCCGCCAATACCGAGCCTTTGCCCGGGCGCCAGCGTAGTGTTGTTGAAGAGCAGCACCGTCAATGGATTGTGGAAGTCAGCGATGAAATATTTTTCCGAACCATCCAACGCAAAGCTGTCGATTGCCCCGATCGGAGCGACGCTCTGAACGTCCGGAAGCTCGCTGCGCACGTAAACCTGCACTTGAGTCGCCGGATTGGGCGTTGGCGGATTGACGTAAGTCGCCAGGCCGCCGACGAAGAAGTGATCCTGCGAGAGAATCCCCACTTCATCCGCATCGATGTTGTGTGTCACCGGGTCCAAGTGTCCGGAGACCTCCACGATGGAATTGGCCGTGAGCGCGCTGAACGAACTATTGTCATCCCACTGCGTTTGTGCGTTCGTCACCACGGTCCAGGTGCGCCCGTGTGGCCCTTCCATCGCAAAAGTCGAACTGGAAGTGTCGATGTTGGTCACGCCGCCGCGGAAGCAATCGATTTCCCTCTCGGAGTCGCCAGAGATCAGCGCGCGGACGTCAAACGTCGGGTTGATCGTGCCAGTCACTTGGCCATTTTGTGTCTGGATGGTTTGCGCGAGATCCAGGTCGATCAGCAGACCGACCAAATCATTCTGAGTCACGACCAGCGTGTTTGCCAGCGGCACGGTAACGCTAAATGTGCCCGGGGTGGCGTTGATCGTGTTCAGCGCCGGCGGTGTTTGCGTTGTGTCAAGAAAGCCGATCACCGGCGTCGAGCCGGTAATCGTTACGCTGTCATATGTCCCGGGCTGCACGGGTTCCAGACCGATCAGATCATGAAGACCGCTGAGCCGTGCAAAATCGATATCGACGGGATTCAGCAACACTGGCAGTGAACCTCCCGAATTGTTTACGGTTATGCCCGTGATGGTTACTTCAAAAGAGACCACGCTCGGGAAAGTGGGCTGAGCGTCCGTTCCAAGGGTAAATACATTCCCCATTTGCGGCTGCACATTTGAATTTGTCGAGTTGCCGGTGCAGCCACTGAGTACAATCAACAGCAGTCCCGCGAAAATCACACTCATACTCTTCCGGATTCGCATCCTCTTTCTCCTGTTCCACCCCAGAACGGACAAAGGAAATATGGCCTTAGCGAGGGTGCATCGAATTCATGTTTATCGTGGACCACCCTCTTCTGGATTGAACACCGGCCCCGCGGAGAAGTTGCGGCATGGCTGCGAAGTAAGCGAGAAAATACAGCCCTCGGCCAAGCGCGACGCATCGAACGAATGAAGTGCGCGCTCAGCAGCGGCAGGGGGCAGGGCCGAGATATTTCACTGCTAGAAATAGGGTTAGAATGCTAGCGGCTTGGTAGGCGGAGGCGGTCGATGCAAATGCGCAGGCTCGACAATTTGCTGGTTGCGTCGGCGTTTGTCATCGCTCTGGCGATGGGATGCGCAACGAAACCCAGTGATTCGCAGTTGGCCACAAATTTGAAGGCCCAAATGTTTTCCGATCCGCAAACGAAGAGTGCAGATCTGCAAGTGTCCGTCAAGAACGGCGTTGTCACCTTGTCCGGCGCGGCGCCCAGCGACGCGGCACGCTACGAAGCGTACAAACTTGCGGCCAACATGCGCGGCGTCAGCAAGGTCAACGATCAGATGACGGTGCAAGCGCCGGTACAAACAGCTGAAGTAACGCCTCCTCCAGCCGCGGCGCCTCCCGTAGAAGCGCGGGTACCGCGCAAAACGAAACGCGAGCGTGAACGGCTGCGTCGTGTGAACAAAAAGCATCCGCGGCACACATCTCATGCTGAGTCCGCCGCACAGGCTCCGTCACAACCAGCGGCTGCTCCTGCGCCTGCCACGACGCCGGCAGCGCAGTCGACAGCGCCGACAACGGCTGCGACGACGCCGGCTAACACTCCCGCAGCGGCGCCCGTACAGGCGCCTCCGCCGCCGCCTCCTCCGCCGCCTCCTCCGCCGCCCGTGACGGCAATCTTCCCGGCTGGGACAACCGTGGAAATTCAAACTGTTGATGCAATCGATTCAAAAACAGGCCAGGCAGGCGATGAATTCCAGGCGACGCTCGCGCAAGCCCTCACGTGGGATAGCCGCATCGTTGTACCCAAGGGCGCGAATGTGTATCTGCGATTGGTCGCGGCTCAAACCTCAGGCCAATACAAGGGCCAAAGCGAGTTGCAGTTGCGCCTGGTTCGATTGGAATTTCAAGGCGCGGACTATCCGCTGAATTCCGCCACGTACACCCAAGCAGGCGGCTCGCGCAGCACTGACACTGCGAAGAAGGTAGGAGGTGGCGCGGTGTTGGGCGCGATCATAGGCGCAATTGCCGGCGGCGGAAAAGGCGCAGCCATCGGCGGAGCCGCGGGAGCCGGTGCTGGAGGCGTTTATCAGGGCGTTTCAAAGGCCAAACAGGTTCGCATCCCTGCGGAAACTCGCCTCGACTTCAAACTGGATCAGCCGCTAGATATCCCCGTGCCTCCAACGAGTAGCGCGCAGTAAGAGACGCGAACTTGCGCCCGCAATCTTCACTTTGTGCAGTCGCAGCGGCCTTGCCTTGAGCGATGCATTCCCTTACCATGGCGCGACGGGCCTCCGTCAAAAAACATGCTTGGAAAAACAATCCTCCATTATCGAGTCATCGAGAAACTCGGCAGCGGCGGCATGGGCGACGTCTACAAAGCGGAAGACACGCGCCTGGGCCGCACCGTCGCCCTGAAGTTTCTTTCCGAAGACCTTCGTCACGATAAATTTGCTCTAGAGCGGTTTGAACGCGAAGCGCGCGCCGTATCCGCGCTGAACCATCCCGGCGTGTGCGTTCTCTACGACATTGGAGAGTACGAAGGGGAGCATTTCCTCGTAATGGAGCTGCTGGAAGGCCAAACGCTTCGCGAGCGAATCGCGGGCAGGGCGCTTGCGAATGACGCGCTGCTCGATTTCGCGATTCAAATCGCGGATGCGCTCGATGCAGCGCACTCGCGCGGCATTGTGCATCGCGACCTCAAGCCCGCGAACGTTTTTGTTACCTCGCGGGGACAGGCCAAGATTCTCGACTTCGGGCTTGCGAAACAGTCCCGTGCGCGAATCGGCGCCGGCGCGACATCCGTTGACCTTACGTCCGACAATCTGCTGACCACGCCGGGCTCGACGTTGGGAACCGTGTCCTACATGTCTCCGGAGCAAGCGCGCGGCGAAGAACTGGACGCGCGTTCTGATCTGTTCAGTTTTGGCGCGATGCTTTACGAAATGGCCACCGGGCAAGCGGCGTTTCCCGGCAATACCTCCGCCGTGATTTTCGACAATATTTTGAACCGCATGCCCGCCGCGCCTTTGGAAGTGAATCCAAATCTGCCGCCGAAACTCGAAGAAATCATCGGCAAAACCATCGAAAAAGATCGCGACTTGCGCTACCAGACTGCGGCTGAAATGCGCGCGGACTTGAAACGATTGAAACGCGACGCGGATTCGTCGCGCGTTCTATCCGCTAGCGGTCCAACGCAACGGGCCATTGCTTCCGTTTCCGGCGCAGCAACTTCCGCGCCGTCGAGCGGGTTTACACGCAAGTCCTCGGGTCAGGTGTCCGCCACTCCTTCGCCGGTGCCCGCGACCAGCGAAGCAATTTCCCCTCATAAGTCGGGGTGGCGCGGATTCCTGCAGGTTCTGCGGGAACCGCGTTGGTATTGGGTCCGCGTGGCCATCGCGTTGCTTCTGTTCGCTGGGCTGATCGCGAGGCACTACTGGGAGCGTTATCATCCAGTGCAAACGGCATCTTCCTTTCAGCAGATGACGATTTCACGACTGACCACCTCTGGCAACGTTGGCCCGGCCGTAATTTCTCCCGACGGTAAGCTCGTAGCTTATTGCAGGAGCGAGGCGAGTAAAACGAGCATTTGGGTTAAGCAGATTGCAACGGGAAGCGAAGTCCAAGTGCTGCCAGCGACTTTGATGGATTGCCAAGGATTGACGTTTTCGAACGATGGTAATTATTTGTATTATGTCCAAACACTTCCCGGGAATCCGGCGAGTTCGCTCTACCAAGTGGCTTCCCTTGGCGGCGTGTCTAAGTTAGTCATCTCCGACATCGATAGCCCGATCAGTTTTTCTCCAACCCACAAGGAATTCGTTTTCGTGCGGCGAACTCCAGCAGACCATTCGACGAGCCTCGTTATCACGAACGCGGATGGCTCCAATCAGCGCACCTTGTTGAAGTTGAAGGTACCGGAGTTTTTTCTTTCCGACGGGCCTTCATGGTCTCCCGATGGGAAGCGCATCGCCGTCACCCAGGGCGATGCAGGCTCCCTGACTCAAATGACCATCGAAACCGTGGACGTCGACTCCGGGACCGAAACGCCGGCGGACGCAAAGAAATGGACCGACGTACGGGAGTTGGCTTGGCTCCCGGATGGCAACGGGCTCGTGTTCGTCGCATCGGGAACCGCGGACGTGTTCAATTCACAACTCTGGCTGCTACCCTATCCCAGCGGTGAACCGCGTCGAATTACCAATGATTTGAACCAGTACAACGGCGTCAGCGTCACCGCCGATGGAACTTCACTTGTCACCATTCAGTTTTCCGTGCTGTCGGACATCTGGATCGGGCCGTCGCATTCCACGAATTTGCGCTCCGACGCCCGCCAAGCGATTTCCGGCGGCAGCCGTGCGGATGGTTACCTGGGGCTCACATGGGTTTCCGACAAAAAAATCCTGTACGCCTATTATTCAAGCGGCACCATTGGCCTCGCTTTGGCCGATACTGAAGGAGGCGCCTCCACGGATTTGTCGATTGGCTCCGGCTACACGGCTTCACCATCCTCTTGTGCCAATGGAAAATTCATCGTTTTCGAGAGCAACAATCAATCCAGCGCGGAGACTATCTGGCGCGCCGATCCCGATGGGAGCAATCCCCAGATGCTGACCAAAGGCCCTACGGATATGGCGCCCGTCTGCGGAGCCAGCGGGAAATTCGTCTATTACTCTTCGGTTGGATCGGGAACGGATATGCTGTATCGGATTTCCGCGGATGGCGGGAAGCCGGAGAAGTTGAGCGATCAGAGACTCTCTTTCCCCGCGATTTCCCCCGATGAGCGCTGGATTGCCGCGTTTCATGACGAATCCGTCAACAACAAAACCACACTCGTCATTTTGCCGGCAGCGGGTGGAACGATTCAGAGAACGTTCGACCTGCCTCCCGGAACGCGAACAAATGGAGAAGCCACTCCGAAAATCGCGTGGACACCCGATGGCCAGTCCGTCCTTTACGTGGTCATCAAGAATGACGCCGGAAACCTCTGGACGCAGCCCGTGGGAGATCTCACGAAGCCGTCATCTCCCGCTACCCTCCCAAAGCCTCTGACCGATTTCGCCCAGGACGCAATCCTCGCCGTTGGGTGGTCGCCGGATGGCAAGTCCATCGCGCTGGCGCGGGGCCGGCAAAATACGGACGCCGTGGTTATCTCCCATTTTCACTAACATCCGCCAGCGGCTTCAACGGAGCGAGTTGCGAATGTTCGCGGCAGAATTCCACGATGCGCGCCTCAGCCCAAAAACGCTCTCCGCTCGCTCTTCGTGCGATGAATCCGCAGTGTCCCCCGTGGCGTGGCGCTTCAAAAATCAGGCGCGGGTTCGCGCTGAGTTTCGCCGTATCAAATGAACGAAACGGGATCATCGGATCATCCTGAGCCACGAGGAGCAGCGCCGGCACGTGAATCTGGCCGAGCAAACCCAGCGCGCTTGATTTTGTGTAGTAATCGTCCGCATCGCGAAAACCGCAAAACTTCGCCGTGATGGCATCGTCGAATTGCCTCACGGTGCGCACTTTGCCAAGCCCGTTCAGCGCGTATCGTTGCGGGAACAGGCTTGCCTTGCGAAGCATGCGCGCCTTGAGCAGCTTAACGAACCGCCTTTCGTAAATGCGGTTCTGAAACTCGCCGATGGCATCCGCGCACGCGCCCAGGTCGCACGACGGGCAAATGGCCGCGACGGCGCGCAATTGCGCGGGAGCAGAATCTCCGAACTCGCCGGTCATTTTCAAAACCAGATTTCCGCCCATCGAAAACCCCGCCGCGAAAACCTCCGGCAAGCGATCCTCATCGATCAGCTCACATACTACGGCGCGCGCGTCGCAGCTCAGTCCCGAATTGTAAAGCGTCGGCGTGAGCTCCTCGGTGCCGCCGCAGTTGCGTTGATTCAACCGCAGAACGTTGAAACCGGCGTGAAAAGCCTTGTCCGCCGTGCCGAGCATATAGCCGGAATCGCTCGAACCTTCGAGGCCATGCAGAAGAGCCAGCGTTGGATGCTCCGCCGGTTTCTGTTGCCAATGGCAGTCGGCGCGCACCTGCGTCCCCGGCTCGGTTTCAAACAATCGCGGAGTGGATGGATTCAGATGGGCATACCGGCGATGCCAGAAAGCAGAGGCAATCGTCATCAAATGCGGATTGCGAAGGAGAAACGGCGGCTCGAATTCCTGCATCGATACTAATTTACGTTAGGCAAGCAACCCGCGCAACTCGTCTCCCATTGTTTCCTTGACCTGCATCCATTCGATGCATAGAATGACTTCTTCACTGATGAAGGATTTTTGTCACAGGAGAATTGCATTTCGAGCCCAGCGAACCCTGCTGGGCTTTTGCCGTTTTGGGGGCGAAAGGGCGGTAGAAACAAAAGAGGCGGCCCACGTCTTGCAAGTTGCCTCTAACTCCGAGACTGACAACCGATAGCCGATCATGTACATTCCCAAACTTTTCCACGAAACCCGATGGCCCGAAATCAGGCGTGTCATCGAAGAAAACGGGTTCGCCACTATCGTCACTTGCGACGGAGGTGTCCCCGTGGCCACACACGCCCCGCTGCGGCTGATCGAATCTCCTGACGGCTCAATAAAACTGGAAGGCCACGTCTCCGTCGCCAACCCGCAATGGCGTCTGTTCGAGCAAGCCGCGCACACGCTCGCCATCTTCACCGGTCCGCATTCCTACATTTCGCCGCGCTGGTACGATCACCTCAACGTTCCCACGTGGAATTACATCGCCGTGCACGTCTATGGCACGCCGCGCCTCGTCGGCGATCCAGCCAAAGCTCGCGAAATGTTAAGGGGGTTGGTGAATCAGTATGAAGGGAGCTACCCGGGCGAAAATCGCTACAGGGTCGAAGACTTGCCGTCCGATTTTCTTGCCGGGCAAATGAAAGGAATCGTTTGTTTCGAAATCGCCATCGATGACATCCAGGCCAGTTTCAAGCTCAGCCAGAACCGCAATCAGGCCAGCTACGAAAACGTGGTAGCCGAACTGCAAAGAAGCGACGACGCGCGAGCTCAAAAAGTAGCCGAGATCATGGCGGAACGGCGTTGCATTAAAAGTCAAAGACTCACAAACTGTCTGACCAAGGAAGATTGAATGAATCCTGATGGACGTATTCCCGAAGCGCTGACCTTCGATGATGTTCTGCTTCTGCCGGGCAAGTCGTCGGTGCTGCCCACCGAAACCGATACGCGCACGTGCCTCTCGCGGAAGCTCGCGCTGAATATTCCCATCGTAGCGGCGGCGATGGACACAGTCACCGAATCGCGCCTGGCGATCGCCATCGCGCGGCAGGGCGGCTGCGGCTTTGTGCATCGCAACATGAGCATCGAACGGCAAGCCGAAGAAATCGATCGCGTGAAGCGTTCGGAGAGCGGGATGATCGTCGACCCGGTCACCATCGCGCCCGAACTCTCCCTGCATCAGGCTCTCGAAATCATGAACAAATACAAAGTCTCCGGCCTGCCCGTTACGCGAGGCACGCGGCTGGTGGGCATTCTGACCAACCGCGATCTGCGCTTCGAGCGCAATATGGACCAGCGTGTCGGCGACGTGATGACCAAGGAGCATCTGGTCACCGTCCCCGTCGGGACGACTCTCGATGAAGCGGAGAAGTTGCTGCAGCGCCATCGCATCGAGAAACTTCTTGTCGTCGACAAGGATTTCAATTTGAAAGGCCTCATCACCGTCAAGGACATACAGAAGAAACTCGAGTATCCGCGCGCCGCCAAGGATGAACACGGTCGCTTGCGCGTGGGCGCGGCGATCGGCGCCACCGGGGATTTCCTCGAGCGCGCCGTGGAAATGTCCAAAGGCAATGCCGACGCTTTGGCTATCGACACTTCGCACGGCCACTCGACACGTGTTATGGAGGCCATCCAGAAGATCAAGCATCGCTTGCCGGACATTCAGCTCCTTGCCGGAAATGTTGCCACGGAAGAAGGCGCGCGCGAATTGATTGCGCTCGGCATTGATGGGCTGAAAGTGGGGATTGGGCCCGGCTCGATCTGTACCACGCGCGTCGTGACCGGCGCGGGCGTACCGCAAATCACCGCGATCATGGAAGCATCGAAAGCCGCTCGCGACGCAGGCGTGCCAATCATCGCCGATGGCGGCGTTAAGTTCTCCGGCGACATCACCAAAGCCCTCGCCGCAGGAGCGTCGGCTGTCATGATCGGCGGCCTTTTTGCCGGAACGGAAGAATCTCCAGGTGAAACCATTCTGTATCAGGGACGAACGTACAAATCGTATCGCGGCATGGGTTCGCTGGGGGCCATGGAATCCGGCTCCGCCGACCGCTACGCGCAAGAAAACAGCGAGCGCGGGAAGTCGGTTCCCGAAGGCATCGAAGGCCAGGTTCCCTACAAAGGTCCCGTTTCCGGCCTCGTCGACCAGCTGGTCGGCGGCCTGAAGAGTGGCATGGGCTATTGCGGCGCGGCCAACATCCGCGAACTGCAGGAGCGCGCTAAATTCGTGCGAATTACTTCGGCAGGGCTCCGCGAGAGCCACGTCCACGACGTGATCATCACACGCGAAGCGCCCAACTATCGTTTGGAATAGGGAGGGAAGGTTGGCTCCTGAGGACAAATATATAGAGGTCGTGGTTCCGGGTAAGTTCAATTCCGTGCAAGAGGTCATTCTGGATTATTTGTATACGCATCCCAACGAGAACATCGGAACGTCGGACCTAGCAAGAGATTTCGAAAGCGCGAACCTTCAAAAGCACCCCTATGAAGATGTTCAGTTTGGTGTCGAGATCTTGGTCGCCGCTCGGCTTGTGAGATGAAAGCGAATCTCTGTTTCTGGGATCGTTGGCTTCGAGAGGCTGCGCCTAACAGCACGAGGCCAAAGGGAAGCAATAAACGAAAGGCATAGACTGAAGAAAATCATTCTCGACATGCCCAGGCCTGTACGGAAAACATAAGCGACGATAAATCGATTAGGTGGGCGCATAACAGGCTTTGATTCATTTCTGGAGTGGAGGAAGGGTTAGCTGGATGCGCTGGCTCGCTCGTTTTTGGCCGGTCATCCTATGGGCTGCCGTCATCTTCACGTTTTCCACGCATTTGTTTACGGGTGAGAATACTTCGCGTGTGATTACTCCGCTCATCCGATGGTTTTTTCCGCACGCCACGCCGCACTTTCTTGATCGTGCAAATCATATCGTGCGCAAAGGCGCTCACGTCTTCGAGTATTTCGTTTTCAGCCTGCTCTTGCTCCATGCGATCCGGGACAGAAGACCCTGGAAGCTCGAATGGGCGCTGATGGTTATCGTGATTGTTTTTGCATTCGCGTGCAGCGATGAATTCCACCAGATTTTCGTGCCCGGCCGCGGCGCGAGCTTTCGCGATGTGATGCTGGACACCTGTGCGGGCGTTCTGGCGCAGGTCGCCGCATGGGCCTGGCTCATGATTGGGCATCAGGGCTGACAGCACAAACAAAAAGCCCGCCCGGATGAAAACATCCGTGGCGGGCTCGACCCCTTCTGACGCAGTGCCTGTTTATCTTGATGCGACGCTTGCTTCTTTCTCTTCGCCGACTGGCGCTTCCTGCAGTTTTTCTTTCTTGGCCTTCTTTTCCTTCTTCTTCAGCTCCGAGCCGATCAGTTCCAGAATGGCCAGCTCGGCGCCATCGCCGATTCGCCAGCCCACGCGAATGATGCGCGTGTAACCGCCTGGACGGCCGGAAAAACGCGGCGCAATCTCGCCAAACAGTTTTTTCGCCGCATCCTTGGTCTGAAGAAAAGCAGCGGCCTGCCGCCGGGCGTGCAGCGTGTCACGTTTACCCAGCGTAATCATTCGCTCGACAAGCGGACGCGCGGCGCGAGCGCGGGCGATGGTGGTGGTGATTCGCTCGCGCTCGATGACGTTGGTCACCAGATTGCGCAATACGGCGCGGCGGTGCGCCGGTTGTTTTCCGAGTTTGCTACCTGCTACCAGATGTCGCATCGGTTTGTTCCCTTAAAAAGCGGTGGTCTCTTCCGGAGCCGGAGGCGCGGTCTGGCTGGGCAGCGGAGGCCAGATGATGCGCCCATGCTCGTCGAACTTCATGCCGAGAGAAAGGCCCATCTTCAGGAGGATGTCCTTGATCTCGTTAAGAGACTTGCGTCCGAAGTTCTTGGTCTTGAGCATCTCCGGTTCGGTCTTCTGCACCAACTCGCGGAGGCTCTGAATGTTGGCATTCTTCAAGCAGTTGTAGGAGCGCACGGAAAGCTCGAGCTCTTCCACGGAGCGATCCAAATGCTCCAGGCGCGGATCGCTGAAGTTCTCGACGATCTCTTCCGGCAACTCGGGCTGCTCTTCGAAATTGATGAAGATGCTCATGTGATCCTTGATGAGCTTCGAGGCCAACCCAATCGAATCCTGCGGCGTGATCGCGCCATTGGTCCATATCTCCAGGTTCAACTTTTCGTAGTCGGTCATTTGTCCCAGGCGAGCCGCTTCTACGGCATAATTCACTTTGCGCACGGGCGAGTGCACGGAGTCGATCGGAATATAGCCGATGGGCAGATCCTCGTCGAAGTTGCGATCCGCGGCAACATATCCGCGGCCGTTCTTCACGCGAATCTCCATCTCCAGCTTTCCGCCTTCGCTCACGGTCGCCAGATAAACGTTCTTATCCAGAACCGCGATGTCCGCGTCCTCTTCGATTTTTCCCGAGGTGACCGGCCCGGGAGTATCCACCACGAGCATGATGGTCTTCGGCTGGTCCGAGTTCAATTTCAGCGGAACTTGCTTCAGATTCAAAATGATGTCCGTAGCGTCTTCCACGACGCCGGGAATAGGCGAGAACTCATGCAATACGCCTTCGATTTTCACCGCCGTAATTGCCGCGCCCTCAATCGAACTGAGCAGCGCACGCCGCAGCGCGTTTCCTACAGTCGTTCCCCACCCGCGTTCAAACGGCTGCGCTGAGAATTTGCCGTACTTGTCCGTCAGCGATTCCAGCTCCGCTGCCAGCCGCTTCGGTTTCTGAAAGCCCTTCCACATTTTTCTTTCCTCCCCCCGCCGCACGCGGGCCATACACAAACAGTTTCATGAAATCCGTGTTACTTGGAATACAACTCAACGATCAGCTGCTCGTTCATTGCCGGCGTCTGCACGTCGTCGCGGCGCGGCATCGCCAGCACGCGCGCTTTGAAGTTCTCGCGATCGATTTCCAGCCACGGAGCAGCGTTTTGGTTTTGCGCCAGGTTGCGCGCCTCGAGAACCATGGCGTTCTGATGCATGTTTTCCTTCATGGCCACTTCGTCGCCCACTTTGACGAGGTAATTGGGGATATTCACCTTGTGGCCGCTCACGCGCACGTGCCCATGCAGCACAAGCTGGCGCGCCTGGGCGCGGGAGCTTCCTAGGCCGGCGCGATACACCACGTTGTCGAGGCGCCGCTCGAGCATGACCATTAAGTTCGCGCCCGTAGGACCCTGCGCGCGCTCGGCCTTGTGGTAGTAGTGCCGGAACTGCCGCTCCAGCAAGCCGTAGGTGCGCTTCATCTTCTGTTTTTCGCGCAACTGCACGCCATAGCCGGCCATCTTCGGCCGGCGCGCCTGTCCATGCTGGCCAGGAACGAAGTTGCGTTTTTCAATGGCGCACTTTTCCGTAAAACACCGGAGGCCTTTGAGGAAGAGTTTCATCCCTTCCCTGCGACACAGCCGGCAAACCGCTTCACGATGTCTTGCCAATTCCGCTTCTCCTTTGCGCTTTGCTCAAAAAACCGATTACACGCGCCGCCGCTTGGGCGGCCGGCAGCCGTTGTGCGGCACCGGTGTAACATCCTTAATCACCCGAATGTGCAAGCCCGCCGAGGCCAACGCCCTCACCGCCGATTCGCGCCCCGCTCCCGGACCCTTCACGCGCACTTCAATCGATTTCACGCCGTACTGGTCGCGCGCCGTTCCCGCCGCGTTCATTGCCGCCTGCTGCGCCGCGTACGGAGTGCCCTTGCGCGAGCCTTTGAAGCCAACGGATCCCGCCGACGCCCAACTCAATACCCGCCCATCCGGATCGCTGAGCGTGATGATCGTGTTGTTGAAAGTCGCTTGTACGTAGGCCACGCCCTGCGGCACCACGCGCTTTTCCTTCTTCTTGCGGAACTCCTTCTTCCGCTTCGACGATTTACCCGCAGCCGGTTTAGCTCCCGCTGCCGGCGCTCCGCCTCCCTGCTCTTCCTTTGCCACGAGTGTTCCTTTCCTTAGTCCGGCTTACTTCCGGACGGCGACCTTCTTCTTTGCCGCAACAGCGCCCTTGCGCGGACCTTTGCGTGTGCGGGCGTTTGTATGGGTGCGTTGACCGCGCACCGGCAAATTCCGGCGATGACGCAGCCCGCGATAGCACTGAATTTCGATCAGCCTGCGGATGTTCATCTGCATCTCTTTCCGCAGATCCCCTTCCACGCGGCCTTCCGATTCAATGGCTTGACGGACGCGATTGACGTCCTCTTCGGTCAGGTCTTTCACTTTCTTGGTTTCATCCACGTTGGCCTTGGCGCACAAAGTTTTCGCCCGCGCCTGGCCGATTCCATAGATGGCCGTCATGCCGACCCACAACCGCTTATTGGCCGGTAACTCCACGCCTGCAATGCGTGCCATGTCTTCTCCTTAACCCTGGCGCTGCTTGTGCTTCGGATTACTGCAAACCACGCGCACCACCCCGCGCCGATGAACAATCTTGCACTTCATGCAAATCTTTTTTACCGATGCCCGAACTTTCATTTCTCGCTCCTGCTCCCATTCCCACCGCCGCGCTATTTATAGCGGTAGACAATTCGCCCGCGCGTCAAATCGTACGGCGAAAGCTCCACGGCCACTTTGTCTCCCGGCAAAATACGGATGAAATTCTTGCGCATCTTGCCGGAAATATGCGCGAGCACTTGATGCTTGTTCTCGAGCTGCACGCGAAACATGGCATTGGGCAACGGCTCAATCACCGTCGCCATCACTTCAATGGCGTCTTCTTTCGGATTCCCCGAATCCGCTTTTTGCTTGTCGTCCTGCGGCCTTTTTGCCATGCGCTCCTATGCCGTCACAATCGACGCCAAAATATTTTCACCAAACGGGGCCGGCGGCTTCGCGCGGGCGCGTCAGGATCCACGGACCATTTTCCGTCACCGCAACCGTGTGCTCGAAGTGCGCCGAATCGCTTCCGTCCTCCGTGATGGCGGTCCATTTATCTTCCAGCACCTTCACGGCCGGACTTCCTATATTCACCATGGGCTCGATGGCCAGCACCATTCCCGCCTGCAAACGCGGCCCATGCCCCGGCTCGCCATAATTCGGCAGTTGCAAATCTTCGTGCATTTTCGTGCCAATGCTGTGGCCCACAAACTCACGAACCACGGAAAGGCCGTTGCTCTCCACCCACTCCTGCACCGCCGCGGAAATATCCGTCAAGCGATTCCCGGCGCGCACTTGCTCGATGCCGCGCTCCAGCGCTTCGCGCGTGACGCGCAGCAGCTTTTCGCGCTCGGGGTCGATTTTACCCACAGGCACCGTAAGCGCCGCGTCGCCGTAATAGCCCTCGAGCTCGACGCCAAAATCCATCGATAGAATGTCCCCCTCTTTCAACGTACGCTTCGCCGAAGGGATGCCGTGTACCACTTCACTGTTGATCGAAGTGCACAGCGACTTCGGGTACCCGTGATAATTCTTGAACGCCGGACGCGCCTTGTGCTTTCGCGCATACTCTTCGGCCAGCCCATCCAGCTCGAGCGTGGTGACCCCCGGCTGTACGCTTTTCCGCAATTCCGTCAGCGCGCCCCAGACGATCATCCCCGCCCGGTGCATCGTTTCCAGCTCCGTCGCGGAACGGCAAATAATCACAGCCGGTTCTCCAAGCGCCCCAGCGCGGCAAAGACAGCATTGGTGACCGCCGGTACGCTCGCGTCTGCGTCGATTTCGTCCAGCGTTCCCTGAGCCCGGTAGTAATCCACCAGCGGCTTCGTTTGCGTGTCATACGCAAGCAAGCGCTCGCGAATGGTTTCCGGGCGATCGTCCGGGCGCTGGATCAACTCGCCGCCGTCCACATCGCAGCGCCCGTCCACTTTCGGCGGGCGCTCATAGATGTTGTAAATCTCGAAGCCGATCTTGCACGTCCGCCGCCCGGTCATGCGCCGCATCAGTATTTCTTCCGGCACTCTGAAGTAAATCACCGCCGCCGGATCCGATTTCTGGCTTTCCAGGATGCGATCCAATGCTTTGGCTTGCGCCAGGGTTCTCGGAAAGCCGTCAAAAACAAATCCCCCGGCGCAATCGCTTCGAGCGATCCTTTCTCCCACCATCCCCAAAATCAAATCATCCGGGACCAACTCCCCGCGCTCCATGATCGGCTTGGCCAGACCGCCCAGCGGCGTGCCCTGGGCCACGTTTTCACGCAGCATATCGCCGGTGGAAAGATGCGGCACGCCGTAGTGCTCGGCCACCAACTTGGCTTGCGTGCCCTTCCCCGCTCCGGGCGGGCCCAGAAAGATCACCGGCCGCGCCAGCAGTTTCTTTGCATCCGCTTGGACCACGCTCAGGCACCTCGGCCCCGCAGACGGCCGCGGCGCGTGAAGCCTTCGTAGTTGCGCATGACCAACTGCGCTTCGAGCTGCTGCACTGTATCCATCGCCACTCCCACCACGATGAGAAGCGAGGTCCCGCCAAAGTAGAAATTCACGTTCAAGCCTTCCAAAATGAAGCGCCAGAAATGCTCGTCAATCCAGCCGCCCACCAGCGGCAAATGTTGCAAGTGAATGCCCGAAATCATCCACTCCGGCAGGACGCACACCACCGCCAGATACAGCGCGCCGACAAACGTCAGCCGCGTGAGCACGCGGTTAATGTGCTCCGACGTGTTCCGGCCGGGCCGGATGCCGGGTATGAAGCCTCCGTACTTGCGCATGTTGTCGGCAAGCTCCGTGGGATTGAAAATGATGCCCACATAAAAGAACGCGAAGAAAATGATCAGCAAAACGTAAATCAGCGTATAGAGCGGCTCGCCCCACGCCAAGGTCCGTGCAAAAGCGTCGAAAAACGGCGACTTCTTCTGCATCACGAGCGCCAGCGTTTGCGGGAAGGTAAGCAACGAACTGGCGAAAATCGGCGGGATCACGCCGCCGGAATTGACGCGCAGCGGCAGATACGTCATCTGCCCGCCCATGACTTTCCGGCCCATCACGCGCTTGGCGTACTGCACCGGAATGCGCCGCTGGCCACGCTCGACGAAGACGATGAACGCGACGACGGCAATCATCAAGGCAAGCAGCGTAGTGATGGCGATCGGCGCGTACGCGCCCCATTGGCCGCCGGTGGTCATCTGCCACAGATCTTCCACCGCGTGCGGCAGGCCCACCACGATGCCCGCGAAAATGATCAGCGACATCCCGTTGCCGATGCCGCGGTCGCTGATTTGCTCGCCCAGCCACATGATGAACGCCGAGCCCGTGGTCAGCGTCAGGACCGTCATCAGGATGAAGCGAATGCCGGGGTGATACACAAGCATCTGGCCGGAATAGTTCGTATGCTGCAGCGTGACAGCAATGGCCAGCGACTGGAAAATGCTCAAAATGATTGTCAGGTAGCGCGTGTACTGAGTGATCTTCTTCCGGCCGAGGTCCCCTTCTTTCTGCAACCGCTCCAAATACGGCCAGACCACCACCATCAATTCCAAAATAATCGCTGCCGTGATGTACGGCATGATGCCTAGCGCGAAAATCGATAGCCGGCGCAAATTTCCGCCGCTGAACAAGTCCACGATTCCGAGCACCGAGTTGCGATTCTGCTGGAACAAAGACAGCAGCAGTTCGCTATTGATTCCCGGCGTGGTAATGAACGCGCCCAGGCGGTAAATCGCCAGAATCATCAATGTGAAAAGACACCGGTTGCGCAGGTCCGGCGTAGTGATGATATTTCGAAATGCTTCGATCAGCTTCTTCATTGCAAAACTTCGACCTTACCCCCGGCGGCGGTAATTTTGTCCTGCGCGGACTGGCTGAACTTGTGGGCGTGCACTGTAAGCGCGACTTTCAAATTGCCGTCCCCGAGGATTTTCACGCCGTCATGACGCACGTGAATGATTCCCCGCCCTTCGAGCGCATCCGGCGTCACCACGTCCCCGGCTTGAAACGCATTGAGCATTTCCACGTTGACGATCGCGTAGCTCTTATGAAACGGACTATGAAAACCGCGCTTCGGTATGCGCCGGTGCAATGGCATCTGGCCGCCCTCAAATCCGGGACGGCGAGAATAGCCGCGCCGCGATTGCTGCCCTTTGTTTCCGGCGCCGGCCGTTTTCCCCAGCTTCGAGCCCATGCCGCGCCCCACGCGCACTTTGCGGTGACGCGAGCCTCGCGGCGGCTTCAAATTCGATAGCTTCACGCTCATGTCTTGCCCCGTTTACTCCTCGATCTGAACCAAATGATGCACGCGCGCGATCATTCCGCGAATCGACGGACTGTCCGGGCGCTCAATGAGCTGATTCATCCGGCGAAAGCCCATGCCGCGAATCGTCTGGCGCATATTGCGCGGGCAGCCGATGAAGCTGCGCACCCATCGAATTTTCAGCGTTTCTGATTTTTTCTTCGTCGTCATTCGCAACCGCCCATTTCGCGCAATTTCGTTTATGCCTTCTACGCTGTGGCTGCTTCCGTGGCCCTTCCGCGCTCCTCGGCTACTTTCGCGGCGTCCCTCAAATGCAGCAGCGCGTCAAACGTCGCTTTGATCACGTTGTGCGGATTCGATGTCCCGATGGACTTCGTCAGCACATTTTGAATCCCGGCAACCTCCATTACCGCGCGCACCGGGCCGCCGGCAATGATTCCCGTGCCTTCCGGCGCCGGCTTCAGCAGCACCTGGCCCGAGCCGTACCGCCCGAGCACCTGATGCGGAATGGTCGAGCCTTTCAGATTCAACCTGACCATGTTCTTCTTCGCCTGCTCGATGGCCTTGCGGATGGCCATGGGCACTTCGCGCGCTTTGCCCATTCCAAATCCGGCGTGCCCGCGCTGATCGCCCACCACCACCAGAGCGGAGAAGCTCAGATTCTTGCCGCCCTTGACGACTTTCGTTACGCGATTGATGGAGACCACCTGGTCTTTCACGTTCGCGAGATTCGTATCGATGTGCCGGCGAACAGCAAGCGTGTCTTTAAGCTCTTGTTTCGGCATATATTGTCAGAACTTCAATCCTGCCTCTCGGGCCGCGTCGGCAAGCGCCTTAACCCGGCCATGATATTGGTAGCCGCCACGGTCAAACACCACGTACTCAACGCCTGCGGCCTTCGCGCGCTCGGCGATAATCTTGCCTACAACTTTCGCCGAGGCGATGTTCCCTCCGCCTTTGATCTGTTTCTTCACATCCCCGTCGAGCGAGCTTGCCGCCACGATGGTGTGGCCCTTAAGGTCATCGACCACCTGCACGCGAATATGCTTGATGGAGCGAAACACGCAAAGCCGCGGACGCTGCTCCGAACCCGCCATGGACTGGCGCATCCGGCGGTGAATCCGCTGCCGATGCGCGTCGCGTGAAAGCTTCCGTGCTGGCACAACAGCCATTGTTTCTCTCCTTCCGTCCTAAGCCGCGGTCTTCGCCGCGCCGGCCTTGCCGGCCTTCTTCTTGAGCCGCTCGCCGGCGATGCGAATGCCCTTCTGCTTGTACGGATCGGGCGGGCGCAGTGAACGAATATTCGCCGTCACTTGGCCGACTAACCCTTTGTCCGCGCCGCTCACAGTCAAGCGTGTTTGCTTCTCCACGGCAATCTGAATCCCTTCGGGAATCGGAAACTCGATGGGATGCGAATAGCCCAGCGCGAACACAACGTTTTTACCTTTCACTTCCGCGCGATAGCCGACGCCGACGATTTCCAAATCCTTCTTGAATCCATCGGTGACGCCTTTGACCGCGTTGGCCACCAGCGCGCGCGCCAGCCCGTGGAGGGCGCGCTGCGACTCGCTTGCGCGTGTCGCTATCAGATGCCCGTCCTTCTGCTCGAATTTGATCCGGCCCGGCACCGGCACGTGCATCTTTCCCTTTGGCCCCTGAACGTCAATCGCGCTGTCGCTCACCTGCACTTTCACTCCAGACGGCACAGCGATCGGTTTTCTTCCAATTCGCGACATGGCTCTACCACACCTCGCACAAAAGTTCGCCGCCGACGCCTTCTTTGCGGGCGGTCTGGCCGGTCATGATTCCGCGCGGCGTGGACAAAATCGACACGCCCATTCCGCCGACCACGGGCCGGATCCCGTTCTTTCCAATGTAGCGGCGGCAGCCGGGACGGGAAATGCGCTTCAGGTTCGTCAGCACGCCGCGCTTGTCCGGCGTGTAGCGTAAAAACACGCGCAAGACCCGGTGCTTATTTTCGTCCACCACTTTGTAGGTTGAAACGTAACCTTCTTCTTTTAGGATTCGCGCGATTTCCACTTTCATATTGGACGACGGCAAATCGACGCGGGGATGCCGCGCGCGCACCGCGTTGCGAATCCGGGTCAGCATGTCAGCTATGGGATCGGTATTCATTTCCTGTCCTTACCAGCTCGCCTTGGTCACGCCGGGAATTTCTCCCTTGAGCGCCAAGCCCCGGAAACAAATCCGGCACATCTCAAATTTGCGCAGAAACGCGCGCGGCCGGCCGCAGATGCGGCAGCGGTTGCGCACGCGAATCTTGTACTTCAGTTTCTTCAGCATCTTGGCGCATCGTGCTGTGGTCGCCATTTTTTCTCCTTAAATTTCCGCTCAGTTCCGGAAAGGCACGCCCATCAGCTTCAAAAGCTCGCGGCCTTCTTCGTCCGATTTGGCCGTGGTGGTGAGCGTTATGTTCATGCCCTTGATTTTGTCCACGCGCGTGTAATCGATTTCCGGAAAGACCAACTGGTCCTTGAGGCCCAGAGTGTAATTCCCGCGGCCGTCGAACGAATTCCCCGGCAATCCCTTGAAGTCGCGCACGCGCGGCAGAACGATATTCGACAGACGGTCCAGAAACTCGTACATGCGCTCGCCGCGCAGCGTGACCATGCAGCCGATGGGCATCCCCTTGCGAATCTTGAAATTCGCAATCGATTTCTTGGCGCGCGTGATCACCGGCTTTTGCCCGGTGATCTGCCCCAGCTCCTGCACGGCTACATCGAGCAGCTTGATGTTCTGGCTGGCCTCGCCCATTCCGATATTCACGGTGATTTTCTTCAGGCGCGGCACGGCCATCATGTTCGTGTAGCCAAAGCGCTTGGAGAGCGCCGGCATGGTGTCTTTGCGATAACGTTCATGTAAACGGCTAATCATTTTGCAGAAGCCCTCTAGCTCTCGATCTAGCTATCCAATGTTGCGTTGCAGCGCCGGCAGGTGCGCACTTTAGTTCCATCCGGAGTCACCGACGTCCCCAGCCGCGTATGCTTGCCGCAAGCCGGGCAAACCATCATTACGTTCGAAACGTGAATCGACCCTTCCTTGTCCAAAATCCCGCCGCGAATGTTCTTTGACGGATTCGGCCGCGTATGCCGTTTTATGATGTTCGCGTGCTCCACGGTAACGCGGCGCTTTGCCGGATCTACGGTAAGCACTCGCCCGCTCTTGCCCTTGTCCCGCCCGGACATGATCTTCACCGTGTCGCCATGCCGGATCAGAATCGGCGCCGGCTTCACTTTTTCGTGCCGTTCCCGCAGCATCACCACACCTCCGGGGCCAGGGAAATAATCTTGGTGAACTTCTTCTCGCGCAGCTCCCGCGCCACGGGCCCAAACACGCGCGTGCCTACCGGCTCGCCGGCTTCGTTAATCAGCACCGCGGCATTGTCGTCAAAGCGGATGTACGTCCCGTCCTTTCGCCGGTGCTCTTTTCGCGTGCGAACCACCACCGCTTTCACCACTGTTCCCTGCTTTACTTGGCTGTCTGGCGCGGCCTCTTTCACCGAAGCGGTCACCACGTCGCCAAGTCCCGCCACCAGCCCGGCGTCACCGCCCAAGGGCAAGATGGCCATCAAGCGCCGCGCGCCGGAATTGTCGGCTACGGTCAGCCAAGTCCGCATCTGAACCATGCGCTACTCCCTCGTTCCGAAAGTCTTAGGCGACGCGCGTTGAGCGCGCCACAATTTCCGCCAACCGC
Organism: Candidatus Acidiferrales bacterium; assembly: GCA_049787175.1. Taxonomy (GTDB): domain Bacteria; phylum Acidobacteriota; class Terriglobia; order Acidiferrales; family UBA7541; genus DAHUXN01. The sequence goes on from JBAQYT010000020.1 coordinate 37,752, forward strand.
CAGCGCTTCAGTTTCGAAAGCGGCCGGCTGGCGATGATTCGAACTGTGTCGCCAGGCTTCGCTTCGTTGCGCTCGTCGTGCGCGTAATACTTCTTGCTGCTGCGAATGACGCGCAGGTACTTGCGGTGCTGCACCGTGCGCGCCACCTTCACAACAATAGTCTTATGCATTTTGGAACTTGTGACCACGCCCACCAGTTCCTGCCGCGCGCCTCGCTCTTTGGGAGTCTGGGCCGCGCTTGCCGTCGCTTCACTTGCCATCTGGCTTCCTCACTTACTTTTTCTTGCTTGATTTCTTTTTGCTGGCCGTCGCGCGCGCTTTCGCAGGGCGCTTCTCGGCCTTCTTTGCGCCGGACTCTTGCGCTGGCGCCGCGCTGCGCAACCCCAGTTCCTGCTCTCGCGCCAATGTTTTCACGCGGGCCAAGTCGCGCCGGGCTTCGCGAAGTTTCTTCACGCTCTCGGCCTGGCCCGTGGTGAGCTGAAATCGCAGCCGGAAGATCTGCTCGCCGAGCTCGTGCTCTCGTATCCCGAGCTCGTTCGCATCCAATTCCCGGAACTTCTCCATGCTCTTCGCGGCCATCAGAGCTCCTCCGCCCGGCTGACGAACTGCGTCCGGATCGGCAACTTGTGCGCCGCCAATTCCATCGCTTCGGTGGCCGACGCCAGGTCCACTCCCGACATCTCAAACATCACCCGGCCCGGTTTCACCACCGCTACCCAGTGCTCTGGCGGCCCTTTGCCCTTGCCCATGCGCGTCTCGGCCGGCTTCTTGGTGAATGGCTTATCCGGAAACACGCGAATCCACAATTTCCCGCCGCGCTTGATGAACCGCGTGATCGCCACGCGCGCCGCTTCGATTTGCCGGTCGGTGATCCATGCCGGTTCGAGCGCCTTCAGTCCGTACTCGCCAAAAGCCAGCGACCCACCGCGCCACGCTTTCCCACTGCGCCGCCCGCGCTGTTGTTTGCGGTACTTCACTTTTTTCGGCATCAACATAATGGCTTTCCTTCGTCCTTAAAATTCTCAGGCGTTGGCCGCTGCTGCCGCACGTTCCTCGGCGCGTTTTCTCTCCGGCGCGTTTTCACCTTGATAAACCCAGCACTTCACTCCAATAACGCCGTAGGTCGTCTCCGCCTGCGCGAACCCAAAGTCGATGTCTGCGCGCAGCGTTTGCAATGGCAGCCGCCCCTGCAGGTACCATTCCTTGCGCGCGATTTCCGCGCCGTTCAGCCGGCCCGCCACGCGGACCTTGATTCCCTTGCAGCCGAAGCGCAGCGCTGAGTCCACTGCCTTGCGCATAGCCCGCCGGAACGCCACGCGCTTCTCGAGCTGCAAGGCGATCGATTCGGCGACGAGCTGTGCATCCAGCTCCGGCCGGTGCACTTCTTGAATGTCGATGTGCACTTCGCGCTTGGTGCGCTTCTGCACTTCCTCTTTCAGCTTGTCGATCTCCGAGCCTTTGCGCCCAATGATGATTCCCGGCCGCGCGGTGTAAATCCTCACCACCAGCTTGTTCGCGGCGCGCTCGATGTCGATGGAAGTCACGCCCGCCGATTTCAGCTTCTCTTTCAATTGTTTGCGCAGTTGCACGTCTTCGTGCAGCAGGTCCGCGTAGTCGCGCTTGGCGAACCAACGCGACTTCCACGACTTGTTGTAGCCCAGCCGGAAGCCGTACGGATGCGTTTTCTGGCCCAATCGATCCTCCTGTGCTTCTACTTGCCCTTTTTCTTGGCCTTGTCGGCGGCCTTGCGCTGCTGCTTGGCGCGATCCTCGAGCGTCTTGCGCGCTTTGCGCACGGCTCCCTTCAACCCCTTGGAAGCCTCGCGTTCGGCCACTGCTTCCTTGGCGCGATGCGCGGCGGCGCGCTCGTGCTCGGCCACTTGCACCACAATGTGACTGGTCCGTTTCTGATACCGAAACGCCCGGCCCATCGGCGCGGTGCGCAAACGCTTCCAGCGCGGGCCTTCGTTCACGAAGCATCGCGAGACGAACAGCGAATCGACATCGAGCGAATCACCCGATTCGTCCGCCTTGTGCTCGGCGTTGGCGATGGCGCTGCGCAGTACCTTGGCGACGTCCCGCGCCACGCGTTTTTTTGTGAACTGCAACACTTGCAGTGCGTCCGACGCTTGCCGGCCGCGAATCAGGTCGATGACCAGCCGCGCCTTTTGCGGCGAAACGCGAATGAAGCGTGCATTCGCGAAGCCATCAATCATCCGATGCTGCATTGGTTCAGGTGCCATGATTCCCTCTGCCCTTAAGCCTTCGGCGCCGCAGGAGCCGTTCCGCCCGCCGGAGCCGCCCCGCTCGCAGGCGCTGCGCCCGGCGCTCCGCCTGCCGCTGCGGCCGCTCTTTCCATTGCCGCCTTCACAGCGTGCCCCTTAAATGTGCGCGTCGGCGCGAATTCGCCGAGCTTGTGCCCCACCATCTGTTCGGTCACGTACACGGGAATGAACTTCCTTCCGTTGTGCACGGCGATCGTGTGGCCGATCATCTCCGGCAAAATCGTCGAGCGCCGCGACCACGTCTTCACGACCTTCTTTTCGTTCCGCGAATTCATCCCTTCGATCTTCACCCGAAGGTGATCGTCGATAAACGGACCTTTTTTTAGCGAGCGTGGCATCGTCCCTCGATTCTTCCTACTCTTCCACTCGGCGCAGCTTGACCCACTGCGCGCGGCGCATCCGCCGGAACCCGCGAACCGGACCCGGCACCCGGTGCGAAACCGGGCAGAACGGGCAAACGAAGCGCGTGCCTTGCGCGTTGGGCAGTTTCTCCACAACCACGCTCCACCCCGCTTTGCATAGCCGGTACATCGTTTGCGGTGGCGGAATAATCACTCTTGCCTTGCGCACCGGCTTCACTGCTGGCCGGGCGCGCTTCCGTGCGCGCGCGGCGCGCCCGGATATCCTTCGAGTTGTTCGTGTGACGCTCATGGGTCCGCTCTCAATTTCCCGCCGCGCCGGGATCATTTACTGTTTGCCTCTTCTGCCTACCAAAAAAATTTATGGCTTCCGCCGTTGCACAATCAGGCGGTCGGAATTCTTCTTTTTCCGCGTCTTTGCGCCCAGGGTCGGAAAACCCCACGGCGTCTGCGGATGATTGCCCTTCACGCGCCCTTCACCTCCGCCGTGCGGATGATCCACCGGGTTCATCGCCACGCCGCGCACGGTGGGCCTGCGCCCGTGCCAGCGCGTCCGGCCCGCTTTGCCGTAGGTGACATTCTCGTGATCCAGATTCCCCAATTGCCCGACCGTAGCCATGCAATCGACGGAGAATTTCCGCGTCTCGCCCGACGGCAGCTTGATCAGCGCAATGTCGCCTTCTTTGCTCAGAAGCTGCGCGGCGCCGCCCGCGGACCGCACCAACTGCCCGCCTTTGCCGGGAGCCAATTCCAGGTTATGAACCATCGTGCCGGGCGGAATATTCCGGATCTGCAGCGCGTTTCCCGGCAAAATATCCGCCGTAGCGCCGTTCTGCACGGTCATGCCCACTTCAAGCCCCACGGGATGCAGGATGTAGCGCTTCTCGCCGTCGGCGTAATGCAACAGGGCGATGCGCGCCGAACGATTTGGATCGTACTCAATCGACGCTACCTTCGCCGGAATGCCGGTCTTCTCTCGCCGGTAGTCAATGACGCGATATTTCTTCTGGTGCCCGCCGCCCCTGTGCCAGGAGGTGATCTCCCCATGCGCGTTGCGGCCGCCCGTGCGCGTTTTCGTTTCCACCAGCGACTTCTCGGGCTGCTCCTTGGTGATCTCGCTCTTATCGAGCATGGTCAAGAAACGCCGCGACGGAGTGTATGGTCTAAATGATTTCAGTGCCATCGTTGCCTCTTGCTACAAATTATCCGCGTACTCCATCATCTTTTCGCCCGGAGCCAGACGGACGTAAGCTTTTTTCCAGTCCGGCCTTTGCCCTTCGGAACGCCCGCGCCGCCGCGTCTTGCCGTGGTAAATCGCCGTGCGAACTTCCGCAACCTTCACGTTGAACGCTTTCTGCACCGCTTCCTTGATCTGCGTCTTGGTCGCTTCGCGCGCCACTTCGAACACGGCCGTGAGCTGCGTCTCTTTCACGCCCAGGCCTTTTTCCGTGATGATTGGCCGCCGTATGATTTCGTAAGGCTGCATCGACATGGCTTAATCCTTTTTCGCCTTGGGCTTCGGTTTAGAATGCGCCTTCGCGGCCGGCTTCTTTCCAGATTTCTTCGCCGGCTTTTTGTCATGCGCCTTCGCGGCGTGCTTGGCCTCATGCTTGGCTTCGTGCTTCACGGGCTTTTCCGCGTGCTCGCTTTTTTCCTTCGCTTTAGCAGGCTGGATCTGCACGCGCTCGGAAGCGCCCTGCTCCGCTCCGGCCAGGCTCAGCCCGCGGCTCAACTTCTCCGCGGCCTCGCGCGACAGCACCACCGACTCATGCCGCAGCAAGTCGTACGGCTCGATCGCCGTGGTGCGCACCAGCTTCACACCCTCGAGGTTGCGGCTGGCGCGCTCGAGATTCACATTCTCGCCGCCGTCCACCAGCAGCAGCGTGCGGCTCGCGTCATCCACTCGCGACAGCGCCTCGCGGAACGCCTTGGTCTTGTGCGATTCCAATTGCCAGTCTTCGATCACGAACAATTTCTTCTCGGCGAGCTTCGCCGAAAGCGCGGAGCGCAGCGCGCCTGTAAAAACCTTGCGCGGGATGCGATACGCGTAGCTGCGCGGCACCGGCCCATGCACCGTTCCGCCATGCCGCCACAGCGGCGAGCGGATCGAGCCAATGCGCGCCCGGCCCGTCCCTTTTTGCTTCCAAAGCTTCCGTCCCGCGCCGCTGACTTCGCTCTTCTGCTTGGTCTTGTGCGTGCCCGCGCGCTGCGCCGCCAGGTAATGCCGCACCGTCTCGTGCAGCAAATGCGGATTCACGCGCGCCGCAAAAACGTCGTCGGCCAGCTCAAGCTGCCCCACGGTCTTTCCGCTCAAATTCGTTATGTCCACGACAGCCATGTTTGTCTCGCTATTTCGAGCTTTTCGCCTTTTTCACGTAAATGTACGCGCCGGTTGGCCCGGCAACGGCTCCGCGCACGAAAAGCAGATTCTCGTCCGCGTCGATCTTCACTACTTTCAAATTCTTCGACGTCTTTCGCACATTTCCCATATGTCCCGGAAAGTGCTGGTTCTTCCACACCCGCGACGGAAAGGAGCTTGCTCCGATTCCGCCTGGCGCGCGATGAAACATCGACCCGTGCGACGCGTCTCCGCCGGCGTAGTGCCAGCGCTTCACGCCGCCCGCGAACCCGCGGCCTTTGCTGATGCCCGCCACGTCCACCAACTCGCCGACCGTGAAGCCGTCCACCAAAACGCGGTCGCCCGCCTTGGTCTCGTCCTTCGACTCTTCCAGTCGAAATTCTCCAAGGAAACGCATCGGCGCCACGCCGGCTTTCTTGAAATGCCCGGTCATGGCCTTGTTCACGCGCTGCGGCTTGATGAATTCCACCAGCCCCAACTGCACGGCATCGTAGCCGTGCTTGTCTTTTGTGCGCCGGTCGACCACCACGCACGGGCCCGCCTGCAGCACGGTGCACGGAATCGACGTGCCATCGTCGCCGAACACTTGCGTCATCCCCAGCTTGATTCCCAAAATTCCGTTGACTGCCATGGTTCTCGCTCTTCCCCGTTATTTCGCGACGTGTTCCCGCCCGAACGCTTTGATTTCCACATCCACTCCGGGCGGCAGATCCAGCTTCATCAGCGCGTCCACCGTATCCGGCGTGGGACCCAGAATGTCGATTAGCCGCTTGTGCGTGCGCATCTCAAACTGCTCGCGCGATTTTTTATCCACGTGCGGCGAACGCAGCACCGTCCAGCGATTGATTATCGTCGGCAAAGGAATCGGCCCCGCAACATCCGCGCCGGTGCGCCGCGCGGTTTCGACAATCTCCTTCGTCGATTGATCGAGAATGCGGTGGTCGTAAGCCTTCAAACGAATGCGAATTTTTTCTCCGGTTGACATATTTACTCGACAATCTCGGTGACCGCGCCGGCGCCCACGGTGTGCCCGCCTTCGCGGATCGCAAACCGCAATCCTTTTTCCAGCGCCACCGGCGTGATCAGCTTCACTTCCACGCTCACGTTGTCTCCCGGCATCACCATCTCCACTCCCGTCGGCAACGCCACGTCTCCGGTCACATCCGTCGTCCGAAAGTAAAACTGCGGCCGGTATCCCGTGAAGAACGGCGTGTGCCGCCCGCCCTCTTCCTTCGTCAGCACATACGCTTCCGCCTTGAACTTCGTGTGC
>JBAQYT010000029.1:0-11069 GCA_049787175.1 Candidatus Acidiferrales bacterium
AGCTCAAAGTGAAACGTTTCATTGTTTCCTCCTGGAGCGATTGCTTTCACGGAAATAGTGTCCCGCAGCGGCACCTGACCGGGCAATCAGCTACACGATGTATCTTCGAGGGGGCTTTGCTTGTAGGGGCTCAGCACGAAGAGTATCTCTCTATTGCGGCCAGCACATGCGTACTGAAAATGGATACTCCAGCCGACTCCCGGGCTTCGGCACGCGCGGAATTTGTGACATCACAGAGAGTATCAAGTGTTTGCAGGTTTGCGAAACGACGCATCGTACGTGGCTTGGTGTGACTGCCGGCGTACTGAATAGCATGATGAGAAATGATTCTGTTTAGCCAAAAGACCTAACTATCTTTCGTTGACCGTAGGTGCGGGACAGCGTGTAAAAACGGCAGTACGAATATTGTCGGGCGTCAATTACAGGAATCGCCGGATTGTAACGTCATGGCTAAAGCCGCAGACTTTGAAGATGTTGCAGCAATATGACGATTGGGAGGTGTTTGGCATGACAGATCAAGCGAACCAACACAAATGCAATCAATGTGGCAAATCGTTCAATTCCTCGAATGAACTGAGAGAGCACGAGAAGAACTGCAAAGGCAGCAGCTCGCAACAACGGAAATAGTAATCGTTTTCCCCTCGCCCCTGCTTTTCCCCGGGGCGGAGTAAACGTGGACTGGGGCCGCTTACTTATCCCTGACGCCACGCTCAAACTCAAGTTTCCGACTGCTGGCCCAGAATCCACGCTCTCCTGTTTCAGCCCATCAGACGCATACCCGACGCCCACCCCGCGCTTAGATAGTTCACCGTATTGCCGGAACTTAGAGGTTGAAGTTAACTAACGTAGTCTCAGGTTGTTTTGCTGGGCCGCAGCGGCCAAACGTGAATGGTGACTCGAAAACAATGGCTTGCCATCAGTGCCGCCGCAATGGTGGTCTTGGGCGCGTGTGCAGCGGTTTGGTTCGTACCCAGATTGCTGAACTCCTATGTTTTGCGCGATAAGGTCGAGAAGATTGCAGCGGACCGGTTTCACGTTGACGTCAAGCTAGCAACCCTTCACGTCTCCCTGTTTCCTGGGCTGCGGGTTCAGTTCACCGGCTTGGCATTGAAGAATCCGGATAGGCCCGATCTACCGCCGCTGATCGAAATAAGCAAATGCTCGGTCGAGGCTGGCATTCTCGCCCTTCTTGAACATCGACCCCATCTCCGTACAGTGCATATGCAAGGCCTTACTGTCAACGTCCCGCCACGCGGGGAGCCCGAGAACACCAAGAAGCCGTTTCGAACCGATTTTGTCATCGACGAGGTCACGTCTGACGACATGACACTGAACATCCTGCGCAAAGGCGGCGGCCCGCATTTGTCTTTCCTTCTTCATAAACTTCGAATCGACTCGTTTCAGCCGGATAATCCCGCAGCATTTCATGCCAACCTCACCAATCCGAAACCAGTCGGAGAAATTCAAACACAAGGTCAATTTGGCCCTTGGAATCCCGACGATCCTAGTCAGTCGCCCGTCTCTGGAAGTTACACACTCTCGAATGCCGATCTCGGCACAATTAGAGGAATTTCCGGAACACTTTCGTCCTCAGGATCGTTCGATGGCGTGCTCGATTACATTCAGGTTCAAGGGAAGACGGAAACCCCCAACTTTGAAGTCGGCGTCAGTCGGCACACTGTGCCGCTTAACACGGAATTCAAGGTCATCGTGGATGGAATGAACGGAAATACCATCCTAAATACAATCCACATACAACTGCTTGATTCAGATTTGATCGCGAAGGGCGACGTAGCAAAAGGCCCTCGACAACCGGGCCGCGCCGTGGCTCTTAATGTGGTCGCTGACGCGGCCCGTATTCAGGATCTGCTACGAGTCGCGGTCAAGTCAGATAAGCCTCTCTTGACGGGAGTCGTCTCTCTGAAAACCCGCTTCGTGATTCCTTCGCGGCGCGCCAGGGATACGGACATCGCCAATCGCATTGATTTGCAAGGCAAATTCGGAATTGTCTCTGCACGTTTTACTCAAAATACCATGCAGGACAAAATCAACGCTCTCAGCCGCCGTGGCCGAGGCCAATTAAACGATACCGATGACGGCAGTGTAGTATCCAAACTGGCGGGAGTCTTCACGATGCGGCACGGCCTGATTCAGTTCTCCAAACTCACCTTCGATGTTTCTGGAGCAGCGGTTCTCTTGAATGGAACCTACAACTTGGATACGGAAGAATTGAATTTTCGCGGAACGCTTAGCCTCAAGGCAAAACTTTCGCAGACAACCACCGGAGTCAAATCCCTGTTCCTTAAAATGATTGATCCGCTCTTCGAGAGGAAAAATGCCGGCACGGTGCTGCCCATTAAGATCACTGGTACGCGGGAAAAACCGTCGTTTGGCTTGGACATGGGACGTGTCTTCGCACGAAAGTAAATTGACTCCAGTTTCGCTTTACAAACTGCCCCTTAACTCGATAGCTGCAGGTCTTAGTGGGTCGTATCAAGGGAACGACGAGGCAACGCTATAGGAAGCACACCATCGTAAAGATAGAATCGCTTGTCACAGTCCAGGCATCGATAAGGCCGGACGAAGGACATCCGCAACAGAAACCGTTCCACGAAGCCAACTCGATGCGAGCGACGAATGGACTTGCATTCGCATCTGGGGCAGGCACGATTCATCATTCGTTTGAGCGTACTCATAAACGCGTTCCCTCCTTGGATTCGCCCATGCTCGCACTCACGCGTGAGCACTGCGTTGCTGCCATTCATTCACCGAGGGAGATGCATATGGCTCTTTCCGGGTGACCGAACAGCGTTCCACTTCGAACTTGGCGTCTCGTGCAACTGAGACATCCTGGGCGCCGGTTTGGATAAGGACCTGTGTCACCTTTTCGATCACAGAATCACTGCACCGGACTGACACCAATATCCCGCCGTTTCTGATCTTGGATTCCAACCTTTCCGATTCGTAAACTGGAACGCCTAAGGTAAGGAGCGTCTTCGTGAGCGCATTGGCCAACGGCGCAATCCGTGCAGAGTAGTCCGGATACGCAGACGCAGCAGCGCCGCTGCGATTTCGTCCAGAAGCCTCAACTCTTTGCGGATCGCTGGGGATTGGTATTGCAGACATAATAGATCCATCCGGAAGCGCCATGGAGATATCACTAGTGCGAACCCCGAACGATTTTACTCCGTCGACACAATTACGCACGCTCGCGAAGTTCAGATAAAGCCCACAGAGCGACAAATTCCGACCGGCCATTTCTACTTCTCCCGAGAATACGCAGGATGTAAATCGCGTCAGACCGCGTGAATGACGGTATTGCATGCGCCAGATATGAACAATACAGGGGAGGCCGGATATTCGACGAAGAGAATACCTTATCTTCCAGGTCCTGCACGCAATGCAAGTTTTTGGAGATGTCGAACGCCCCTTCGCAGTCACCCGGAGAGAGCTGTGCCCATCTAACGTTACGGATTGACAATCTCTAGGACCGACGAGGGAACACTGAATGGACTCCCGCACGACCGAGAATTCTTCTAGTTTCCCTTCTCTTGTCACGGCCGTCGTCTGCGTCGCGGCGTTGTACTTCGGTCGCGACGTCTTGATTCCCATTGCCTTGGCGATGTTATTGACGTTGTTGCTTGGACCGATCGTGACACGTTTAGAGCGATACCATATGGGCAAGACGGCACCCGCTCTGGCGGTGCTTTTTATCGCGGTTATGTTGATCGCATGCCTTGGCTGGGTAGTTGTCCGACAGGGCGTTCGCTTGGCGACTCAGCTTCCAACTTATAGTGACACCATCTCCAAGAAGATTGCGTCGCTTCGGGGAGCCAGAAACTCCAAGCTTGCCAAGGCGGCCTCTTCAATTCGTGACCTCGGGAACCAATTGTCGAACGCACTGCAGGTTCCCGCGTCTCAAACAAACCAAAATACGCAAACCGGCGGCGAAAAACATATCCTGGGAATCTCCAATGCCAAAACCGCTAAGCCGGTCCCGGTCGAAGTCGTTGAGCCGCGCAACACGCTCAATTTTAGATCTCTCCGCGAGTCTGTGGGCCCGGTCCTTGCGCCCATCGCGAAAATTGCCATCGTTTTTGTCGTAGCGGCATTCATGTTGCTGCGACGAAGGGATCTTCAGGAGCGCCTTTTCACACTCGCTGGTTTGAACCGAATCCATATCACCAGGCAGGTATTCACGGAGGCCACAAACCGAGTCGTTCGTTATTTGTGGCTGCTATCGTGCGTCAATATCAGTTACGGCCTACTGTTTGGCACGGCGTTATACTTTCTCGGATTGCCGAATGCTCTTCTATGGGGCGTTCTCGCTGGATTTCTCCGATTCATACCTTATATCGGAAGCTCCATCGGTGCGGCAATGCCGATATTGTTCTCTCTTGCTGTCTTTGATGGCTGGGAAAAACCACTCATTGCTTTTGGTGTATTTCTGATTTTGGAAGTCGTGGTTACTTATGCTGTCGAGCCGATGCTCTATGGCTCCCGCACAGGAATTTCATCGTTGGCCATCCTGGTAGCTGCAATTTTCTGGGCCGCGCTGTGGGGACCCATCGGCCTCCTTCTCTCAACTCCCCTGACTCTTTGCATCGTGGTGGTCGGACGATACATTCCACAACTAGAATTTCTCAGCATCCTCCTTGGGGATAGAAGCGTCGGTGCTACTGACGTGCAACTCTATCTGGCGTTGACTTCGACGGATCTGGAGGAGGCACATCGAACCATTGAAGAGTACATACACGAAAAATCCATCCGCGAACTATACGATTCTGTATTCATGCCCGTTCTCGTCCTGGCCGAGAGAGACCAAGCGGATGAAGCCTTTACCGGGAAAAGAAAGCGTCAACTGTTTCACCGATTGAAGGGAATCATCGAGGAACTGACCATTCGTTATCCCAGGGCAACCGCTAGGCACGACGATTCTTCAGAGCTCAGTCAGGACGAGCAGATATTGCCCAACCGGCACCCGGGCGCTCCGGCAATGACTGTCTCGTGCTTTCCCGCAAGGGATCAAGGCGATGGAGTCGCCTGCATTATGCTGGCTCATTTGCTGACGCGGGCGGGCTACGACGCTCACGAAATTGAATTGGCGGCAACGCGCGAAATGTTGGATGAAGCCGCTGAACACGATGGTCATATCGTGTGCATTTCCGCGCTCCCCCCGTTTGCTGTCTCTTCCATTCGTCGTCTTTACAAAAGAATTCAATCCCGGTTCCCCAAGTGTCGGGTTTGCATCGGTTTGTGGGCCTATACGGGTGATACCGACTCTATGAAATCCCTAGTGAAGTTGAGTGACTCGGACTTATTGGTAACCACGCTTGCGGAAGCTGCCTTGCAAATTCAGCAGTTCATCGAACCGCCGGAAAGCAAGGTGTCGCGACAGGTTGCGAAGAAATAGGCTGCGGTGCAGCCTTAGTTATATACGGTATCTGCCGTACTTCAAATACCTGCCGAGCCGGATTGGCACAGCTCCCGCAAAAAACTACTCTGGCAGCAGTGCCCGGTGTCACGAATTACTTCTTGATGAGGAGACCTCCATATGCGCAACCTGACGATCGCCGTAATTCTCGTACTCTCGCTCTCACTACCCGGGCTCGGCAAAGGAACCTCTCAAGACCAAAAGAACCGGCCGACAGCCCCAGAAAAAGGCACTCAGCGGTATGAACAGTGGCTTCAAAATGAAGTCCGTCATCAGCTCATGTTACTGCCGTGGTACACGGTCTTCGACGACCTGGAATACAGTGTCAGCGGCTACACCGTTACGCTGAAAGGCGCCGTCGTGAATCCAACGCTGAAATCCGACGCGGGAAATGTGGTCAAGCATATTGAGGGTGTCGAAACGGTTGACAACCAAATTGAAGTTCTACCAAATAGTCCGATGGACAATCAGATCCGGCGCGCTGAATACCGAAAGATCTATTTGCAACCCTCTCTGTCCCGATATGGAATCGGAAATCTACAATCAATCCACATCCTGGTGAAAAATGGCCACGTTATACTCACAGGGTACGTGGAGAGCCAATCTGACAAAAATGTCGCCAACATTCAGGCGAATAGCGTTCCCAACGTGTTCTCAGTGAAAAATGACTTGGTGGTGCAAAGCTCAAAGTAAGACGTTTCTCATAGTCGAGCTGAGGCGGCAGTGGGCAAATTCAAGGGGCAGTCAGCGCAATATGGTGGGGCTGGGGAGAGTCGAACTCCCGACACGCAGTTTAGGAAACTGCTGCTCTATCCGTCTGAGCTACAGCCCCGATTCATCGACATCCGTAGCTTAGCACATGCCAAACGGCCGCTTCACATCGCCTGCCTACTTCCCTTAACCATAACACTGTACAACTTGAGCGTGTCGCTGGCGGCTGTTAGCATAGTGAGTCAGCGTATTTCGCTATTCGTGCAAGCGCGCTCACAAGAGTTAGTAAGTAACTATGCAAACTCGCAGGAGAATCAGACGAGGTCTGCTCACCGCGCATCGCGCCGTGCGAAGCTGGCGCATGATTGCCAAAGCGCTCCTTTCGACCAAGCATCCGCTGCTCGCGCATATTATCCCCATGCGCCGCTGCAATCTCTCCTGCACGTACTGCAATGAGTATGACGATTTCTCGAAGCCTGTGCCGCTCGAAGAGATGTTCAGCCGCATTGATCGCTTGGCCTCATTTGGCACGTCGGTGGTCACCATCAGCGGCGGCGAGCCGCTGCTCCACCCCGATCTCGACGAAATCATCCGCCGGATCCGGCACAACGGCATCGTCGCCGGAATCATCACCAACGGTTATCTCCTGACAGCGGAGCGCATCAAGAGATTCAACCGCGCAGGGCTCGAATTCCTGCAAATTAGCATCGACAACGTCCAGCCCGACGACGTGTCGAAGAAGAGCCTCAAGGTTCTCGACCAGAAGCTGAAGTTACTGGCGGAACATGCCGATTTTCACGTCAACATCAATTCCGTCTTGGGAAGCGGCATCAGTCATCCGGATGATGCCCTCGTCGTCGCACGGCGCGCGGTGGAACTGGGCTTTTCATCAACCGTCGGCATCATTCATGACGGTTATGGCCAGCTCAGGCCGCTCGATGCTCACGAACGGGAGATTTTCGAGGAAATCATGAGCCTCGGGAAGCGCTCCTTCTCACGCATCAATTCATTTCAGCACAATATTGCCGCCGGGCGAGAGAACAGTTGGCGATGCCGCGCAGGCTCTCGTTACCTCTACATTTGCGAGAACGGCCTGGTCCACTACTGCTCACAGCAACGCGGCTATCCGGGCATCCCGCTTGCGGAATATTCTACCGAACGCCGGCATCGCGAGTATTACACGAAAAAATCCTGCGCACCACGATGCACGGTTTCGTGCGTCCATCAAGTCGCTGTCCTTGATAATTGGCGCAACCCGCAAACCATCGTTTCCGGCGCCGCCGGCGAATCACAAACCCTTGTCCACATTGCCGGTGAAAACGCACGAGATTGACCAGCCGCTGCCGCGGTGTCTTAGGTTAAGGCTGTTCGCGGGTTCTGGAATGCGCTATAGTAGTGTCGCTTTCACTATTTGTTCGCCTGAGGGGCTTTGCGCATGGAACTGCTCGCAGCAATTCTGATTCCGCTGGTTCTGCTTGTTATTGGCCTTGTGTGGCTATTTGCGCGCCGCCAGAGCGCCGCAAGCAGTGACCTAGCGGTTCTCCGTCAGGATATGCAAACGGCCTTGATGGCGCACTCCCAGGCGGTAAATAGCCAATTGGGCCAAGTCACGCAAACCCTTCTTCAGCAGCTAGGCCAAGTCACCTCATCCCTTCAGGATGGACTTGCAAGCTCGGGCAAACTGGTTTCCCAGGCTCAAGAGGCAGTTGCCAGCGAATTGCGCAATTCTCAGGAAGTCCTTGGCCGCGTTGGCAAGCAACTCGGCGAGATCCAGCAGGCCGGGCGGGACCTCTCGAACGCAACGCAAACTCTGCAAAGTGTTCTGGGGGGCGCAAAAACGCGCGGCTCCCTCGGCGAGGTAGCCCTCGAAGCACTTCTCGCGGATGCTCTTCCCTTCAGCGCTTATGAAACGCAGTATCGGTTTTTAACCGGAGCAATCGTCGATGCCGTAATTCGTACCGGCGATAAGATGATCGCCATCGACTCCAAATTTCCGCTGGAAAGCTATCGCCGCCTGATTGATTGCGGAGAGGAAGCCCGCAAGGAGTTTTTTCAGGCGGTGCGTAAACACGCGGAATCCATCGCCGAGAAGTACATCCTGCAAAATGAAGGAACCCTCGACGTGGCGTTGATGTTCGTCCCATCCGAAGGAGTTTATTACGAACTGCTGATGACCTCTGATGCGAAACTGGGCCGCCTGGATGACCACTGCCGCAGTAAAGGCATTTTCGCCGTTTCGCCCAACACTCTACATGCTTACTTGAGCGCGATTCTCATGGGCCTTAAGGGTATGCAGGTCGCCGAAAATGCCAGGCACCTTCTCGCCGGACTTGCTGGCTTGCAAGCTCAGCTCGATTCATTCGCGAAAATCTATGACACGCTTGGTGGGCACCTGCGCCATGCACAGCAGTGTCACGATGAAGCGGGCCGCAAACTGGATCGTGTGCAAGGCAGCGTCGAGCAAATGGCGCAGGGAGCTCTCCCTGAAACTTCGGCTCGGGCTCTTGAGGCCGCTGCAAAATCGTGACAACTATTCTTTCGGCAGTTCATTCGCCATCGAGCGCACGGCACGCCGCGCGAATCAGTGCTTGAAAATCACCCGAGCCGCCTTCATTTGAGATCCTGTGCAACCGATTTCGCGCCTTCAGCACATCGACGTTGGCGCCGCGAAGTTCCTTCAAGATAGCGTCCACACGATTCGCCACATCTGGCTGTGCAATCTTCCGTGCCACCTCGAGAAAATCGCGCGCCACCGGCGCGTTTGCTATTCTTGAAATATCTTCTAGGCTTACGGCATACGAAAACGGTCCCGCGCTCATTCCTTTCAATCGAATAACTGCGGAATTGTCCGATCCACCCGTGGTGCGAACGCGCACCTCGTTGCCATGCGGGAACCGCGCCACCTGCGGACTTAAGTTTCGGATTTCCAGATCGAGAGGCTCTGCCGTGCCACGTACCCGCAGGACAATCGCCGCCCCCTTCCCGCGGCGAATCTGCACAGAAGTATTCGACGGCACCACCTCTACAAATGTTATCTGCGTTGCAATCTCCGTCGTTCCTTCAATCGTCATCAGGCGAGCCGGCCCGAGCGGCGTATTTGCAGGGGGCATCACGATTAACTGAACCGGTGAAGACGCCAGGACTAAAATCGCCTTCCCACCAACTTCGACTCGATTTCGATCCGCATCACCCTGGAAGCCACTACCGCTGACGGTAAAATGATTTTCAAGCGCCACAACTTTGGGGACTTGGGCCAGTTGCAAACTCCCGCTGCCTGATCCTTGCGGCAATACGTCTGCTGCCTCGCACACTTCGGTTCCCGGAATTCGCGCGAACATCAGCCCCGTTTCTGGCGGCACCAGAAAATGCGCGCGGCCGCTCTCGTCTGTTGTCACCACTTCGCCGCTCGACAGGACGACTTTCACGCCTGGCGCAACGCGCCCGTCCTCTGTCAGCACCGCAAGCGTTACGGGCTGCGCTGCCACGAGCTCGAGCGGCAGGACAATCGTCTGCTTCGCGTTCTGATCTAGGTTCTGAGAACTGGCATCCTGCGCTGGTGCGGTTGCAGCAAACGTCAAGAGCCACAGACTGGCCATGACCAATCGCGCATTCGCTTTGACCGACATTTATGTGATTTTACCCTGCTTCCTTTGGGTTTGACGCACCAGATCGCCGCGCTCACCAACAACGCCCGCCGATTGGGGAGGAATCTATTTCATGAAGCATAAATCGAGGTCGCTCGTCCTGCTTTCACGACGAGCGAATCAATCCTTCCAATCAATTGTCCAGCCGCACCACAAACGCAACGGCGCTCTCCTGCTGCTGAATTTGATTTGCCAATTCTTGTGCCGCAGCCTCGCTGGGTAAACGTCCCGCGCGAACGCGGTAATACACTCCCTTCGGCGAATCGAACTCCGCAATCGTCACTGGCGCGTACCGTGTGCTGAGTTGCTGTCGCAGTCGCTGCGCATTTTCTTCAACCTGAAATGCCCCCACTTGTACCCCGAAAAATCCGACGTTCGGATCCGGCCCGGCTACGACATCTAGCCGGACTTCTGCCGTCCCCGGACCGACCATTCCTATCGCTTCTGCTGCTGAATATGACAAATCGATAACGCGATTCGCGACAAATGGCCCGCGGTCATTGATCCTCACGTTGACTTCTTTCCCGTTGGTCAGGTTCGTCACGCGGACGACGGCGTTGAAAGGCAGCGTCCGGTGCGCGGCAGTCAGTTGATACATATCGTAGACTTCGCCATTCGAGGTTCGCCGCCCATTGAAAGGCACGCCATACCAGGATGCCACGCCTTCTTCCGTGTATTCTCCCGGCACTGCCGACGATGGCATTGCACGAGACGGAGCGGGTGGCCGCGTAGGAGGGTTTGCCGGTTCGGTGACCGGTGCTTGTTGAGGCGCGGTGGCAGGTGGATTCGTCGCGGGTCGCCGCGCCGCGCAGCCGGCGACGATTAGCGCCAGCGTCAGGGTGCAGAAGAGTCCAGCAGGGCCGTCTAACCTCCGTTGCCCCGACAATTGATGATTCAAGGTTACCTCCGCGCCCAGCCTTGGCGTATGGCCTCTTTCATCATTCGCCGATTGTTTTTTACGCATCTTCCGTTCGCCACGTGTGATTTAGCAAATTTTCGGTATTATAGGAACGCGGTGAGCTTGCCGCAAGGAAACCATTGCCACTTCCGCTTCGTTGGCGCTTAAAAATTGACAGGCTGCGCAGCAGATTCTCCTCCGCGTTTGGTTCGCGTGAGAAACAGCGGCGCCCCAGTTTGTGCCCCGCCTGTGGCACCCTCGTTGGTTCGACGGCAAACCGCTGCCACCAGTGCGGCACCAGCCTCACGTTTTCAATGGCGGCGATGAGCCGCTCGCTCGGAAAGTACATGCCGGCGAACGCTCCCGTTACCTATTTTGTTCT
>JBAQYT010000035.1:0-21259 GCA_049787175.1 Candidatus Acidiferrales bacterium
GTGGAGGGCTGGCATTCTTCGCAGGAGATTTCGATTTGCTCGAGGGCTTTCAAAATCTCAGAAATGGCAGGCAGTGCGTCATCTTTCTCCACAATCCACTTCGCATAAAGTTCGCCGTAGCGGTCGGCCACGAAAACGCCCTGACGCTGGAGACCGCCTGGGCCTAACGCTTCCGCTCCCAGATAGCGCACGATGGAATTACCCGTGGCATCCGTTCCAGCGATGATCTCGGGTGGCAGCGCCCCCGGTAAACCCGTAAGCGGCACTTCTTGGAAAACAATAAGTCCTACGGCTTCTTTTTCCTTCCAGTCCGCGGAGTGAGCGACAACTTGCTTGACGAAATTCCACGCAGCCGGCGAATCCGCGCGCAAAAATGCAATCATGCGATTGCGCTTCTGCTTGAAATCCCAGGCGGAGACGCTGCCCCCGTCGAAGGTGCGCAGGGTAAGTGCAGGGATCTGATACCGGAGTCTAAGGGCCTCTTGCATGGTATTGGAAGCTTTTACTGTACCACTCCGGGACGGGTCGGGGTAAAAAACCGATACCCAGTGTCTCTTAGTGGATACTGGTTATGATTATTGGTGGGGCGAAGTTGGTTGCCTGCAAACTTCGCGTTTAGCTGCAGCCGGAAGTGCTGCCGCAATTCTCGCACTTGTAGCAGCTTCCGTTGGGCGTCATGAGCATGCCGCATTCGGAGCAGGATGGCGCGTCATCGATAGCCGCGCGCGGACGCGATTTCTCCTCGGCGAC
The DNA here is from genome assembly GCA_049787175.1 of Candidatus Acidiferrales bacterium. Lineage (GTDB taxonomy): Bacteria > Acidobacteriota > Terriglobia > Acidiferrales > UBA7541 > DAHUXN01. Next base: position 751 of record JBAQYT010000035.1, read on the forward strand.
GCTGACGCTTGCGGTCACCACCGGCGGCGAGAACGACGGAGCGGCCTTCGCTGACGCTTCGAGCGAATCCGCAGTTTGCACCACGTAATCGCGCGAGATGAACTTCCCGCCGAGCCAGCGGCCGATGTAATCGATGATCGACTTCGCGTACGGAATTTCCTTGCTTCCGGTATAGCCGGAGGGTTCGAAGCGCGCGTTGACGAATTTGTCGATGAGCGCGCGGAGCGGCACGCCGTATTGCAGAGCGATGGAAACGGAAAGCGCAAAGCCGTCCATGATTCCGGAAAGCGTCGAACCTTCCTTGGCCATCTTGATGAAAATCTCGCCGGGCTCGCCATCGTCGTACATTCCGACGGTGAGATAGCCCTCGTGGCCGCCGACGTTGAATTTGTGGGTGATGGAGCGGCGCTCGTTGGGCAGCTTTTTGCGGCCGGCGCGGAAAAGCTCCTGTTGGCCAGGAGCAGCGACTTCCGCTTTCACGGCGGTGCTCGCCACTGGCGGCGCCGGGGCTTCGGCTGTTTCGGTTTTCTTTGCGCCTGCGGCAGAAAGAGGCTGCGAACGCTTTGAATTGTCGCGATAGATGGCCACGGCTTTCAGCCCTAGCTTCCAGGACTCCATATAAGCCTGCATCACGTCATCGACGGAGGACTCTTCCGGCATGTTGATGGTTTTCGAGATTGCACCGGACAGGAATGGCTGCGCCGCCGCCATCATTCGCAAATGGCCACGCCAGGCGATGGAACGCCCGCCATTGGTCGCGAGCGAGCAATCAAACACCGGCAAATGCTCGGGCCGGAGACTGGGCGCGCCCTCGATGGTCCCGTGTTGATCAATCCAGTCGACGATCAGTGAAGTCTGCACATCGGAATAGCCGAGGCGCATCAGCGCCATGGGGACGGTGTTGTTGACAATCTTGATGACGCCGCCGCCGACAAGCCGCTTGTGCTTGACGAGCGCGAGGTCGGGTTCGATGCCGGTGGTATCGCAATCCATCATGAAACCGATGGTGCCGGTGGGCGCGAGCACCGAAACCTGCGAATTGCGGTATCCGAATTTCTCGCCGAGGTCCACGGCGTTGTCCCATGACTCGCGCGCCGTACGGAGCAATTGTGGCTGCACGTTTTCTTCTTTGATAGGACGCAGCGCGTCGCGGTGCATGTGCATAACGTCGAGCATCGGTTCGCGATTTTTCGCGTAACCCGGAAATGTGCCGAGACGCTCAGCGATGCGCGCTGATTGCGCATAGGCTTCGCCGGTCATCAGGGCCGTTACGGCGCCGCAAATGTCGCGGCCCTGGTCGGAATCATATGGCACCGCAAGCGAAAGAAGCAGCGCGCCCAGATTTGCATAGCCCAAACCCAGCGGCCGGAAGTCGCGCGAGTTTTGCGTGATCTTTGGAGTGGGGTAACTGGCATTGTCGACCAGGATTTCCTGCGCGGTGATGGTGATATCAACCGCGTGCCGGAAACCCTCAACGTCAAACTGCCCATTCGACCCCAGGAACTTCAGCAAGTTGAGGGAGGCCAGGTTGCAAGCCGTGTCGTCGAGGAACATATACTCCGAGCAGGGATTCGAGGCGTAAATGCGATCGGTTCCCTTGCAGGTGTGCCAGCGATTTACGGTCGAGTCGTACTGCATGCCGGGATCGCCACACTGCCACGCGGACTCCGCCATTTCGTGGAGCAAATCGCGCGCGCGGAATTTTTCATTGGGCTGGCCGTCGGTAACGTTGCGAGTCCACCAGTCGCGATCCTCCTCAACAGCTTGCATGTATTCATCCGTGACGCGGACGGAGTGGTTGGCGTTCTGGAAAAAAACGGAACTGTAGGCTTCGCCATCGATGGACGGGTTGTAGCCTTGCTCGATCAACACTTGCGCTTTGCGCTCTTCTTTGGTTTTGCAGCCGATGAATTCGGCGATGTCGGGATGATCGACGTTGAGGATCACCATTTTCGCGGCGCGGCGCGTCTTGCCGCCGCTCTTGATGACACCGGCGAAGGCGTCGAAACCCTTCATAAAACTTACCGGGCCGGATGCAATGCCACCGCCGGAGAGCGTCTCTTTGCTGCCGCGCAGCGTCGAGAAATTCGTGCCAGTGCCGGATCCCCACTTGAAAAGCATTCCTTCCGTCTTTGCCAGGTTCATGATCGAGTCCATGGAATCCTGGACGGAATTGATGAAGCACGCGGAGCATTGCGGCTTGGGCTGCACGCCGACGTTGAACCACACGGGCGAATTGAAGGCCACCTTCTGCTCGACGAGCAAATGGGTCAGCTCGTCGCGAAAGGCATCCCGCGAATGGGGAGACGCGAAGTAACCTCCCTGCTCGCCCCAGCGCACAATCGTGTCCGCCACGCGTGCAATCAGATGTCTGACGGAGGTCTCGCGGCCCGCGGTGTTGGGCTTGCCGTGGAAGTACTTGGAGGCGACGATATTGGTCGCCGTCTGCGACCAAGACTTGGGAACTTCGACGTTCTCCTGGCGGAAAATGACCTGGCCCTTCTCGTTCCCGATTTGTGCGGTGCGGCGCTCCCACTCGACGGCGTCAAATGGAGCGACCTTTCCGTCTGTGAAACGCCGCTGAAACTCCAAGCCACCCGAAAGAGCCGACTGATTTTGCTGCTCGACTTCCGCTTTGCCGTTCAATGCCATTTTTGCTTCCGCCATATCCGCCTCCGCGCAGGCAGTCCTGCCGCTCAAGATTTTTGCCGGCGGGAGGGACGCGATATACCCATTATACCGCAACTCTCGGGTCCGGCTCGCGGCGTAGAAGGGGGCAGGCAAGCACCGCGCGATTCAAAGGGGACTTAAGTCTAGCTTCGCAACAAAGAGTATGCCATCGGGTCAGCGGCCAGCATCTCGTTGGCCGCGAAAAAACCAACAAAAAGGAAAGCTCCGCCCTTTCGCGCTTTACATTGCGATGACGCTCGGGCGTTCAGCCCTTTCTGTAGGCGATTATGACCCGGTCGGGCGCCGTAATTCGTTTCGGCCTCTTGCTTGCGAGCCTGACCTCGCTCCCCCGGAATCTGGCGAGAGTTTTACTGGGTTGTGGAAAACGTGTCAAGAGAAAATCGCAACTCGACCACAAAATATTTGGGTTAGCGTGTCCAATTTGTCTATGGGTGGTGGTAGGCGGCGTGTTTGCAACAAATTCAAAGAACGCCATCCCTGCGGTTCTTTGCGGCGGGAATTACTCGTAGCGCAGCGCTTCGATAGGATCGAGCTTCGCCGCCTTCACCGCGGGCCACACTCCGAAGATAAGCCCAATCCCCACTGACACTGCAATTCCGACAATAATCGCCCAAATCGGAACCGACGCCTTCATCGATGTGACGTGAGGGATGACCATTGCGAGGCCGCTGAAAAGCGCAACGCCAAGAATGCCGCCTGCGCCTGTGAGGGTCATCGCTTCAAATAGGAATTGCCAAGTAATGTCCCGGCTGCGAGCGCCAATGGCTTTTCGTATGCCAATTTCGCGGGTGCGCTCGGTGACGCTGACCAGCATGATGTTCATCACGCCGACGCCGCCGATGAGCAGGCCGATCGAGCTAAGAACAATGAGGACCAGCGCCACGCCGCCGATGATTTGGTTGAACTGCTCTTCTTGCTGAACTTGCGTGGTAATCGAAAAGCTGTCGGGCGCATTGTATGGCACTTTGCGCTCACGTCTCAGCACGCCGCGCGCTTCATCCACCGCTTCGTCGAGTTGACCTGGGTACGCAACGAAGCGATACCCGTTATCGAGAGCCTGCGGATACATTTCATGCAGCGTATTGTAAGGAACGATGGCCCGCTTATCTTCGCTGCCAAAGCCAAATCCACCCTTGGGCGTTTCAAACACGCCGATGACGCGAAAATCGGAGCCATCCAGGTTAACCGTTTTTCCGACGGCATCCTGAACGCTTGGAAAAAGCGCTTTGGCAGCATCTTCGCCAAAAACCACTACTTTCGCCCGCTCCGAGTTTTCCGCATCGCTGAAAAAGCGGCCCGCTTGCAGGTTGGCGTTGCCATAAACCTCCATGTAAGACGGAGAAGTTCCGCTCATATCCAGCGCGTCGACTTGATTCCTGCCAAAGGTGGCTATGTGGTCGTCCTGCCACTGGTAAACCGAAACCGCAACTTCTTTAATGGCTGGGCACTGAGAAAGCAGTCCGAGGCCCTGGTCGAGTGTGAGCGGAGGGCGCATCCGCTCGTTCGCCGGCAAGTGCGCTAAGCGCGGGCCCTGGTCGTAACGGGCGATCCATGCGGTGTTCGCGCCGAACCCGGCAATTTCATCGGCAATCGTGGACTTGAATCCCGTGATGAGCGACGCCACCACAATGATCACGCCGACACCAATCACCACGCCGAGGACCGCAAGGAAGCTGCGAGCCTTATGCGAGCGCAGCGTATCGAACGCCAGCGTCAAATTTTCTCGGATATCTTGGTTCACGATTCGCCCCTACGTCTCGGCTCGCAGCGCTTCAATCGGATCCAAGCGCGACGCGCGCACCGCAGGATATATTCCAAAGAACAGCCCGACCGCGGATGAAAGCACCAGCGCAATCAGAATCGAGTAAATGGGTATGGACATGGGCATCGGCGTTGTGGCCCGCACCAGCATCGTAACCGCTTCCGCCAAAATGACACCCATGGCTCCGCCGGCCGCGGCCAGCGTCGAACTTTCCATCAAGAATTGCAGCACAATGTCTCGCCGGCGAGCTCCCAGCGACTTGCGCACACCGATTTCCCGCGTGCGCTCCGTGACACTGGCGAGCATGATATTCATGATCACGATCCCGCCCACCACCAGAAACACGCTGGTCAGCCACACGGCAATGCCAAATATATTGCTCGTCAGCTTCTTCCACAGATCGGTGATCGAGGAGGATTCAATAATTCCAAAGTCGTCGGGATCCTGATAGCGCCGGTGATGCCGGGCGCGCAGCAATACCCGCGCCTCATCGATGGCCGCCGGTATCGCATCGGTGTCGGTTGCCTGGATAAAAATTGTCACCGTGTCTCCTGTCTCGGCCCAGACCTCGCGGTAGGTGGAAAGCGGGATCATCACGAAATTGTCCTGTGACTGGCCCAGCACGGTTCCCAGAGCCTTGGCGACACCCACAATTTGATATTGCTCCTCGCCGACGCGAATTTCCCGGCCAATCGGGTCCGTAGCTGGAAAAAGCTGGGCCGCGACGTCGTGGCCAATAAAGCAAACGGCGGCGCGGTGCAACTCATCTTCTTCCGTAAACGCGCGTCCCACCGCGATGTCGAAATTCTCAACCTGCGTGAACTCGGGAGTCGCTCCGAGCAGGTTCACGTCTTCGTCGATTTGCCGCCCATTATGAACGTCCGCGCTGGTGCTTTCTTCGCCGGCTACGTGTCGCGCATAGCGCAAGCCCTCTTTCAACGCGTAATAGTCGGCCATCTGCAAAGAAGGACGTTTCTGGGCCTTCAGAAATGCCTCATAGCTGGTAATAATGCCGAACTTGTCCAGGATGAAGGCATTCGAGCCTAGATTCGCGATCTTTGTCGCTACATAAAGATTTAGCCCGTTCAGCACGCTCATCACCGAAACGAGGGTCGTGACTGCCAGAATTACGCCCAGCAGAGTGAGGAAGGTGCGCAATTTATGCGTGCGCAACGTATCCAACGCGAGCCATGTCGCCTCGCGCAGGCTAACCAGAGTTTGCCGGAAACCGAGTCTTAGTTTTGGATCGCTTGGCATGTTATTTTCATACTCATTCCCGCGGCAGAAAAAGTTCGGCGATTCATTAAAATCCGCTCGTGCAACGATGACATTCTCGCCACCCGATTCGCAATCGGCCAAACACGCGGATAAAAAGCGGCTACAATTCTACTGTTATCGAAACGTAGCAACCGGGAGCCGCCCGCCAGAATCCAGATGTATAAATACCGAGTCATGAAGAAGGGCATCCAAATCGTCTCCATTCTAACCCTGCTGGCGATATTGTGCCTTACGCCGGCGTATCTCGATGCGGCCAAAGAGTGCACTTCGTCAGCTCAATTGGCCACGCCGGATCAAACTCCGCTCACGGCCGAACAACTTCGCGGACTCATGTCGCAAACCATTCGTAACCAGCATCGCGACGATGCCGCCCTCGACTCCTTCGAGCGCCTCGAACGCCACGTGACTCATGCCGGAGGCGTCAATGGTCCGGTCACGGACGAAAAAACCTACCGCGTGGTCCCCACCGGCAGCGGCACGCTAAGACTCCTGATAAGCCAAAACGGCGCGCCTGTTTCGCCGATTCTTTATCAGCGCCAGTTGCACGACTGGGAGAGCATCCTGGAGGTTGCAGTCCACGCCGATGACCCTCGAGAAATTGCCGTAGTCGCCAAACAACAGAAAAGACGAAAAGAGCGTGCCCGCTTTGTCGATACCGTATTGAGCGCTTACCAAATTACCTGGCTCGGACGCGAAGTTCGTGACGGGCGCATCGTCGAAAAGCTCCAGTTCGAGCCAAATCCCGATTACCCTCCTCGCGGCGATACCACCGACTGGTTGACCCATGCGCGCGCCATCGTCTGGATAGACACGCAGGCCGCCCAGGTCATCACCATCGACGCAACGATCATTCGCGACATCAGCGTTGGCGGCGGCATGTTGGGCAAGATTTACCGTGGCGGCCGCTTCCATATGGAGCAGGCTCCCGCAGCGCCCGGCATCTGGGAACCCACACTCTATCAATACGATATTTCGGGCAGAAAGTTTCTATTTTCGTTCGCGATGCACGACGTAACGTGGAGCACGCACTACGCATTCCTGGGAGAGACGGCAGACGCCCTTGCGGAAGCGCGGAGCAATTTGGCTCACTGCTGCGGCATTTCGGCTGATCCCTAAGCGCGATCTACCAGACTACTTCGCCCACTGACGCCTCATTTCACCGATAGTCACCCGGCCGCATAGCGTTCCGCCATCGTCCCGCTTTACTGCCGCAATGCAACAAGCGTAGGCTGGAGGCATTTGGTTCCGACAGATTGCCCCAGCCTTGGAGAAGAGCCATGTATGCCCGCGTGACGCAGTTTCACATCGTGCCCGACAAGCTTGACCAATTCCTCGAATCCGTTAATGCTGCGATCCCGCAGGCACACCAGCAAAAGGGTTTCCGCGCGCTCTTGGCGTTGCGCGGGTACAGCAGTGCGTCTTCGGTTGAGGTTCGCGTGATATCGATATGGAATTCGGCCGAGGACCTTCAAGCTGGCGAGCAGAATTTCTATTTCTACCAGGCGCTTGCGAAAGTCATGGCCGCTTCAAGAGGATTCCCCCTAGTCGAAGGCCAAGAAGTGCTTTTTGCGGACTTCGGAAGTGAGCGGGACCAAGCTCATAGCAGCGGGGCGTCCTCAGACGAAACACGTTCCTAGTAGCGGCGACAATTCCATGGCTGGCGGGATTCTTGACCCAACAACAAGCGGCCAGTAAGCTAGACGTTCGCTGAGCGTGCGCCCTAAGATGGTCTCGTGTAAGCCGCCTGGCAGGTGAATCGGCGCAGGGGATAAAACGTGGAGTTATCGCGGGAATATTGGCGGCCATATCAGAAATGAGCACAATAGAAATCACACTGCCGGATGGGGCAAAACGTGAAGTAGCCAGCGGCACCACGCCCGGGGAAATCGCGCGGCAAATTTCGCCGCGCCTGGAAAAAGAAGCGCTGGTGGCGCGTGTGGACAGCCAATTGTGGGACCTTTCGCGGCCGCTCGAAGAAAGCACTTCACTCGCGATTCTCACTCCAAAAGATCCGGAAGCGATTCAAGTTCTACGCCACTCGGCCGCGCATCTGCTGGCCGCAGCGGTGATCGAGCTTTTTCCCAACGTGAAGCTGGGCGTCGGGCCGCCCATCGACAATGGCTTTTTCTACGAATTCCTGCGCGACGAACCGTTCACTCCGGAGGACCTCGAGCGCGTTGAGAAAAAAATGCACGAGATGGCCTCGCAGAATATTCCGAACCAGCGCAAGCTGCTGCCCAAGCCAGAGGCGCTGAAGCTCTATCGCGAGTCAAAGCAGGAATTCAAATGCGAGCTAGTCGAGGAAAAAGCGACCGATCCGATGGTGTCGTTTTACGCCACCGGAAAATTCATCGACTTCTGCCGCGGGCCGCACATTCCGTCGACCGGGCGCATCCGAGCTTTCAAGTTGACGAACGTTGCTGGCGCGTACTGGAAGGGCCAAGAGGGCAATCCGCAGATGCAGCGGATTTACGCCCTGTGCTTTTACACCCAGGCCGAGCTCGATGAATACCTGCACAAGCTCGAAGAAGCGAAGCGCCGCGATCATCGCAAGCTCGGCACGGAGCTGGATCTTTTCAGCATTCAGGACGAGGCCGGTCCAGGGCTGATTTTCTGGCACCCCAAGGGCGGGCTGGTCCGCACCATCGTGGAAAACTGGCTGCGCGAAGAATTGCTGCGCCGCGGCTACGATTTGGTTTTCACGCCGCACGTCATGCGTCTGGACCTCTGGAAGACCAGCGGGCACACCGGCTTTTACCGCGACAGCATGTTTAGCCCCATCGAGATCGAAAAGGCGGATTACCAGATCAAGCCGATGAATTGTCCCGGCCATATTTTGATTTATAAATCGCACTTGCGCAGCTATCGCGACTTGCCGCTGCGCTATGCCGAGCTAGGCACAGTCTATCGTTACGAACGCTCCGGCGTGCTGCACGGGCTGTTGCGCGTGCGCGGTTTCACCCAGGACGACTCGCACATTTTCTGCCGCCCAGACCAGATCGAATCGGAAGTGCAAGGCTGCCTGGATTTCGCTTTTGCCGTGATGAAGACTTTCGGATTCGACCGCTACGAGGTGGAGCTTTCCGAATGGGACGCCGCGCATCCGGAGAATTACGCAGGCAAGGCGGAGGATTGGAATCGCGCGTCCGCGGCGCTTTCCGACACGCTTGCTCGTATGCAAGTTCCCTTCAAGCGCATCGAAGGCGAAGCCGCGTTCTATGGGCCAAAGATTGACGTCAAGCTCATTGATGCAATTGGCCGCCCCTGGCAGCTCACCACCGTGCAGTTCGATTTCAACCTGCCCGCGCGATTCGCTCTCGAATACGTCGGCGAGGACGGTGCGCGCCATCAACCGCTGATGGTCCACCGGGCGCTGCTTGGGTCCGTCGAACGCTTTTTCGGCATATTGATCGAGCACTACGCCGGCGCGTTCCCCACTTGGCTCGCGCCTGTGCAAGTGAGCATCCTGCCCGTGAGCGAGAAATTTTCAGGGTACGCAAAGTCAGTGGAAGTGAGGTTGCGGGAGGAGCGTATCCGCGTGCATCTGGACGATCGCAACGAGAAGCTGCAGGCGAAAATCCGTGACGCCCAGCTTGAAAAGATTCCTTACATGCTGATCGTGGGTGGCAAAGAAGCGGAATCGGGCTCGGTTTCCGTGCGGCATCGCTCAAAAGGCGATCTGGGACCGCAGCCGCTCGGCCAATTTGTCACAGCGCTCCGCGCCGAGATTGAGGCTAAGACAAGCGGCTAATTTGCGCGACCTCGCCGCCCTTCGCCACTTGCGAGGCTGTCTGGAACTCGTGCTATACTTCATAGCCCGTCCGCCTAACGGCGCTTTCTGCACGGTGGGACGATGGTAGCTTCTACCTGGAGGTGGTTTTATCGCCGAGCGTAGTCTGGGTCCGCGGGTAAACGAACGCATCCGCGCGCGCGAATTGCGCGTGATTGATGAGCAAGGCAACCAGCTTGGCGTTCTCACTTATTTCGACGCCATGAAGGCGGCGCGCGATGCGGGGCTCGATCTGATCGAAATCTCCCCGAACGCCGTGCCTCCGGTGTGCAAGATCGCCGATTTCGGTAAATTTCTCTACGAACAGAACAAGAAAGCGCATGAAACGCGCAAGCACCAAAAGGGCACACAGATTAAAGAAGTGAAATTCCGGCCATCGACCGCCGAACACGATTATCAGGTGCGCAAGAATCAGATCATCGAATTCCTCGGCAAAGGCTATAAGGTCAAAGCGATGATTTTCCATCGCGGCCGCGAAATGGCTCACCAGGATGTTGGCCGCACAAAGATGACGCGCTTGCTGAAGGAGATCGAAGAGCATGCGCTGATCGAATTCGGCCCGCGCATGGAAGCGAATATCCTGCTGGCCTTGCTTGCACCAAAAAAGGGCGCTGTAGCACGTCCCGCTCCGGCGGCCGCGGGCAGCTAAGTTACGGACGATTCTGCAAGCATTCGCAACTTCGGGCAGTGCGAATAGAGTTTCTATATCCGATCAAGCGAGGAGCGTTGTGCCGAGAAAACCGAGAAAAAAGATCAAGTTGAAGACGCATCGCGGCGCGGCAAAGCGCTTTAAGATCACCTCAACCGGGAAAGTGATGCGCAGCCATTCCGGGAGGCGCCATCTGCTGGGCACCAAGAAGCCCAAGCGCATGCGCCGTCTGGGAAAACAGATCCAAGTTACGCCGGGGGACGCCGCAAAGGTTCGCCTCCAATTGCCTTACGGGCTACCTTAGTGGCGTTCCGCAGGCGCTTCGCCTGAATTCGTCCCACTGAGGAAATGAGTTGGAACGGCGGCGAAGCTCTGCGATAATCGCATCTCGCGTTTTTGGTTTTTCGCGTGCCGGGCAGCGCTTCACGGGTGCCTGCCGGCCGGATCGCGCTGGAATCCAGCGCAGCAACATTAAGGAAGCGGTTCCTACGAGACAAACCCGTTGCGTCGGACTGAAGTTACACCTCCGCGCTCGTTTGTCTCCTGGTGATTTTTCCTTGAAACCGACATCAATCGAGGAGCTTTTCCATGCCACGAGTTAAACGCGGGACCAAGCGTCGCGCCAAGCGCAAGAAGATTCTGAAGCACACCAAGGGCTTCTTCCTGACCAAGAGCAAGCTTTACCGGTCAGCAAAAGAGGCCATGAACCGCTCGCTGCGATATTCCTATCGGGATCGGCGCACGCGCAAGCGCGATTACCGCACGCTCTGGATTCAACGCATCGGCGCGGCCGCGCGCAACAATGGAATCTCCTACAGCCAGTTCATGCACGGGCTAAAGACTGGCGGCATCGACCTCGACCGCAAGATTCTCGCGGACCTCGCGGTGCGCGAACCGGAAAGTTTTACGGCGCTGGTCGCCCAGGCTAAACAGCATCTGAGCGCCCTGACGGCGAAAGTACCCGCGTCAGCGTAGCGCGCTTTTCATCGGCACGCGCCAGCCTCACGAGGTCAAAAGTGCCTGACGCAATCGAAAAAACATATTTGCGCTTCAGCCAGCTCGGATCCGCCTCCGAGCAACAGCTTGTCTCTTTATTCGACAGGCTCCTCGATGCCGCCCTTGATGAACTCCGTAACGTAGACACAACGGAAGCGACAGAAAACTTTCGCGTGAGGTGGCTCGGACGTCAGAACAGCGTCATCTCACGCATTGCGACGAATTGGTTGAAGGAAGCTCCTCCCGAAGCAAGGAAATGGGTCGGCCAAGGGCTAAATTCGCTTCGGCGCGAACTCGAAGGCTCTGTAAGCAAATCCAAGAAAGCGGCGGAAGCTGCCGCGCTGGAAGTGACCTCAGCGCGCGATCAAATCGATCTTTCTCTTCCTGGCGTAACGCGGCGGCTCGGTACCGAGCATCTTGTTCGGCAAACTTATAAAGAGCTGTACCGAATTTTCAGTTCGATCGGCTTCTCTGTTGTCGAAGGACCCGAAATCGAGACTGCCTATTACAATTTTGAGGCGCTCAACATTCCCGAGCATCATCCCGCGCGCGACAACATGGACACGTTCTACATCGCGAATGCACCCGGCTACCTGCTGCGCACCCACACTTCGCCCATGCAAGCGCGAACCATGGAGCAGCAGCAGCCTCCTGTGCGCATCGTTGTTCCGGGAAAAGTCTATCGTCGCGACAATCCCGATGCGACCCACTCATTTATGTTTCATCAGCTCGAAGGCTTGGCGGTTGATACGGACATCACGTTTTGCGATTTCAAAGGAACGATTGAATACTTCGCCAAGGAATTTTTCGGCCCGCAGACGCGCGTGCGCTTGCGCCCGAGCTATTTTCCTTTTACCGAGCCCTCGGCGGAATTCGACGCTTCCTGCCACGTCTGCGGCGGCGCGGGATGCCGCACCTGCAAGCAGTCCGGCTGGATTGAAATGTTCGGCGCGGGCATGGTGAATCCTACAGTCTATGGGTTCGTCAATTACGACGCCAAGCGCTATAGCGGCTTCGCCTTCGGATTGGGTGTCGATCGGCTCGCCATGCTGAAGTACGGCATCGACGATTTGCAGCAGTTTTTCAGGAACGACGTCCGCTTCCTGCGGCAATTTCCATAACAAGCTACGACGGCGCGAGTGAACGATGAAGCTTCTCTACAACTGGCTGAAGGAATTCACGGACGTGACCGTCACAGCCACGGAGCTGCGTTCGCGTCTGTCCATGGCCGGCGTCTCGATCGACTCAGTGGAAGATACTGCCGCAGGCCCGGTTCTCGATGCGGAAATAACCATCAATCGGCCAGACCTGCTCGCTCACATCGGAGTCGCGCGCGAAATTGCCGCGCTGTACCGTCTCAATCTCAAATCCATCCAGCCGAAGGTAACCGAATCGACTGAGCCTGCCGCGAAAGCTGCTCGCGTGGAAATCGAAGCCCCTGATCTGTGCGGCCGGTACACCGCGCGAATCATTCTCGGAGTGAAAGTTCAGCCGTCGCCGGAATGGCTGCGGCAGAGGCTTGAAGCGCTGGGTCAGTCTTCCATCAATAATGTGGTGGACGTCACGAATTACGTCATGCTGGAGTTAGGCCAGCCGCTGCATGCCTTTGACTTGGACAAGCTCGCGGAGCAGCGCATCATCGTGCGGCGCGCCAAGCCCGGCGAGACAATGCGCACTCTCGACGGAATCGAACGCAAGCTTTCCAGAGACATGTGTCTGATTTGCGACGCGCGCTCCCCAGTGGCCATTGGCGGCGTGATGGGCGGAGCCGAGAGCGAAATGAGCTTCAGCACCAAGAACTTGCTCATCGAATCGGCCTGGTTCGATCCCATTTCCATTCGCCGAACCTCCAAAGCACTCGGGCTGCGCACCGAGGCGTCGATGCGTTTCGAGCGCGGCGCCGATATTGAAATGGCGGCGTTTGCTTCGAAGCGTGCAGCAGAATTAATTCAGCAACTCGCGGGAGGCGAAGCGCTCGCGGGCCTAGTTGATATTTATCCACATCCTCAGTCACCGCCAAAAATCGAGTTGTCGCGCAAGGAATTGCTGCGCGTGATGGGCGCGGACGTGCCCGACCGCGAAATCGAAGAAATTCTTTCTGCCCTGGGCTTCGCGCCGGTGCGCGTCGACGCGAATCGCGGCAGCGCCGGTTCGCTTGTAGCGGCTTGGGCCTGCACAGCGCCATCCTGGCGGGGAGATGTGACCCGCGAAATCGACCTCATCGAGGAAGTTGCGCGACTGCACGGCTACGACAAATTCCCGCCGCGTTTGCCTCCGGCGAAACAGCCCGCAGCGCGGCTGCCTCATGCCGCGGAGGAGAAACGCCTGCGACAAACGCTCGTGGCGCTTGGCTATGAAGAGATCGTCGCAATTCCACTGGTTGATCCGGAGTATGACGCAATCTTTCGTCCTGAGGATAGAACGGCTGCGGAGATCGGCAACCCTCTCTCCGAGGATGCTTCGATTATGCGCACCTCTGGCGCAATCAGCATGGTCGTCGCCATCGAATGGAATTTGAATCACGCCCAGAAAAATGTGCGCCTCTTCGAGTTTGGCAAAGCCTACGAAGTGCGCAATGGCAAACCCGTCGAGACTCGGTCGTTAACGCTCGGCGCTACCGGCCTTGCGCGCGAACAATCCATTCACGAATCCGCCCGCGAATTTTCGTTCGCCGACCTGAAAGGCGACATGGACCAAATGCTGACGCTCGCGGGCGCTGCGCGGTGGGTGCCGGCGCGAGAGCCTTGGCTCGCCGATGGACGCGCGGCACAGTTGTCATTGCCTACAAACGGCCACCTTGCGATCGGCGTCGCGGGACAGCTCGCGCGCGCCGCTGCGCAACGCTTTAAGCTCCGCCAGGACGTTTATCTCGCGGAGCTGCAACTCGAGCCCTTGCTTGAAGCCATCCTCAAACACGGCGCTGATTTGCGATACGAGCCATTGCCGCGCTTCCCTGCCGTGGAGCGCGATTTTTCTCTGATCATCGCGGACGGCACAAGTTTTGCGAAAGTCGAGGAAGTCGTTCGCGCGCTCGCTATTCCTGAGTTGCGCCACATCGAAGCCGTGGATCTTTTTCGCGGCGGTCAGATCTCCGCAGGAAAATATTCGCTATTGCTGCGCGTGACCTTCCAAAGCGAGACGGCCACGCTCACCGAGGCCCAGTTAACCGATTTCTCTGCGCGCATCGCTTCGGCATTGAACGAAAAACTCAAAGCTACCCTGCGGGCCACCTAGAAACAGCCGTCATCCACAGCTTGTCTTGCATCGACACGCTTATCTGCATCAAAATGCATCCTGGTTGCAATGCCGACTAAATCTCCCAACTTGCTAAAACCTCGCGAAGCAGCTCAGATTCTGGGCGTGAGCTACCCGACTCTGAAACAATGGATTTATCACGGCAAGCTGCGCACGGTGAAGACCGCCGGCGGACACCATCGTGTTCCTGAATCTGAACTCGACCGCTTCCTTTCACGCACGCTCCGGCGAGTCAACGTTGCCGAGCGGCGAGCGAGTTTTCGGCGCATCAGTGGCCGCAATCAACTCGTGGGCCGCGTGGTAGCCATTAAAACGAGCGGCCTGCTCGCACAAATCACGCTTTCGATAGGCGAACAACGCATCACCTCCATTATTACCGCAGATGCCGCGCGGGAAATGCGCCTCCAAAAGGGCGACACGGTGGCCGCGCTCATCAAATCAACCGAAGTGATGATCGTCCGCCCGTAAAGCCTGCGTGTCTCCAATTCAGTCTATAAACGCATTGAAGTAACGATAGTAAACGTATATATTCGTTAGCTTGGGAATTGGCTGCGGAAGCGTATCTAGCGCTCCACGCCGGTAAAAGCTGCAGGTCCTAATTTTAATTTTCCTCATGGAGGCACTTTCGACATGAAGTTGCATTCGCTTGAATCATTTCTTTCGCAATATTCGCGAGCATTCCTGGCCCTCGGCAGTCTTGCTGTCTTTCTGCTTTTGCTGTGTGCCCCTCGGGCAGCCGCGCAGGTCTCCGCAACTGTCTCCGGGGTGATTACGGACCCCTCTGGAGCGGCTGTAGCCGGTGCCACCTTAACGCTAAGGAACGTAAATACGAGCCTGAGCCGCAGCACGGTCACGGATGACGCGGGACGATATCAGATATTCGCGCTTCCCGTGGGAGAGTACGAAGTACACGTTCGGAAGCAGGGTTTCTACGAGGAAATCAGGACAGGAATTCGGCTGGCTGTGGGACAGGATGCTACCGTTGATCTGCAGCTGCGCGTGGGGGAAGTCAGCCAGCAAGTGACGGTGAACGCCGATGCCCCGCCCCTGAGCACCACGACCACGGACATCTCCGGACTGGTTGGAGAACAGCAGATCAAGAACCTGCCTCTCAACGGAAGAAGCTATGACCAGTTGCTCACGCTCAACCCTGGTATTGTCAATTTCACCTCAGAAAAAACAGGTGGAATTGGCGTATCAAATTCAACAGTCGGCAACAATTTCGCCGTTTCGGGAAACCGCCCTCAACAGAATCTGTACCTGCTCAATGGCGTGGAATTCACCGGCGCGGCTGAGAACAACATGCAGCCCGGAGGCACGAGCCAGGAGTTGCTTGGCGTAGACGCTGTCCGCGAATTCAACGTGTTGCGTGATTCTTATGACGCTGAATATGGCAAACGGCCCGGCGCTCAAGTTCTGATCGTGACTCAGTCCGGAACAAACCAATTGCACGGATCCCTTTACGAATTCTTGCGCAACAGCGCATTCGATGCTCCCAACTATTTCGATAAAGACTCCGCGCCGCCTTTCCAGCGCAACCAGTTCGGAGGCTCGCTGGGTGGTCCGATCCAGAAGAACAAGACGTTCATCTTCGGAAATTTTGAAGCGTTCCTCCAGCACCTGCACCAAACCAGCGTGGCCCTTGTTCCCGACACAAATGCGCGCACCGGCTCCCTGCCGTGCGCTCTCGTCACGCCAGCGCCAAATCCGTGCCCCGCTTCCGGCACGGTGTTCGTTGGCATTTCTCCATTGATTAACGCATGGCCGGTGCAAAGTCCCAACGGAGAGGATTTTGGCGGAATCGCGCAGGCCTTTAGCAATCCGTTGCAAACGATTCGGGATGATTTCGGAAACATGCGCGTCGACCACATCATTTCCGAGAAAGATTCTCTTGCCGGCATCTATACGATTGACGACAGCGCTGATGTAACTCCAACTACTGCCGACCCTTACAGCGAGGATATTGAGAGTCTCCGCGAGCAAGTGTTGAGCGTCGAGGAGACTCATGTTTTTTCCCCGACACTGCTCAACACCGCGCGCTTCGGCTATTCCCGCGCCGGCTACTTCTTTACCGGCGAACCAACGCCCGGAACTCCGGCGGCCACGTTGCCCGGATTCGTGGGCGGGCACCCCGTTGGAGCAATCGTCGTCGGGGGCAGTGCGGCTTCGAATCCCGCGGCGCAAGTCGGCCTGGCAGGAAGCAACAACGGAAGCAACCTGAGCGTCGCGCGGAATCTGTTCACGTATGAAGATCAGGCAACGCTGACGAGGGGACGCAACCAATTCAGTTTTGGCGCTTGGTTCCAGCAGGTTCACTCCAACGAGGAGCTCGCGCTCAGCCAATTCGGACAAGCGACGTTTACAGGATTGCAGCAATTTCTCGAGAACACCGTCGGCAGCTTTGTCTACGATCCAACTCCCACCGAGATGAACTGGCGTTCTTTGCTTGGCGCGTTCTATGCACAGGATGTTATTCGTGTCACGCCGAACTTGACCCTGTCGTTGGGGCTACGCGATGAATTTACGACAGGGTGGAACGAAGCAAACGGCCGCGCTGCTACCTTCGTTTTCAATAACGGGGTGATTCAAACGCAACCGCAAATTGGAAATTCAGCCTTCACTGTCAACAATGCAAAGTTCCTCCCGCAGCCCCGAATCGGCTTAGCATGGAGCCCGATCGGCCCCAAAACCGTCATCCGTGCGGGCCTCGGCATGTACAACGATTTGCAGGACGCTCTGGGTTATCGAATGGATCAGAATGCGCCGTTCAATCCAACCTATAGCATTGACGACCTCCCAGTTTCCGATCTCCCTCTGCCCACTGCTTCCGTGCCGGCTAGTGCAAAAGTGTTGCCGGGGGGCGTTCAACCCAACATGCAAACTCCGACGTTAATCTCATATTCCCTCAAGGTAGAGCAGGAATTGCTGCCCAATACGGTGCTGAGTGTGGGATATGTGGGATCCCACGGCTACCACGAAATCGTCAGCTTGGACGACAACGAGCAAACACCCGCAATTTGCCCGGCGGCACCATGCCCGGCGGATTATCCCAATACGTTTCCGGCCCCTCTAGCGGGCGCACCGATCCCAGCAGGAAGCTATTTCATCCCTGCCAACACGCCCAGGGCCAATCCTGCGCTGGCTGCCGCGTGGGCTTGGTTCTCGGAAGGAGACAGCTCCTACAACGCGCTGCAAGTGGATATCAATCACCGCTTCAGCAAGGGTCTGGTATTGCGCGGCGTGTATACGTGGTCGAAGTCCCTCGATGACGGCGATTCGCTGAACGCGACCGCCGCCGGCAATGCTCCGGGATTAGTTTCAAATCCCTTTGATTTATCGTCTGATTGGGGACCTGCGACCTACGACGTCAGAAATGTGGCCGTAATTGACGGATCCTACGATCTGCCGTTTGGTCACGGCCAGCGCTTGTTCAATGGATTGAACGGTGTTGCAAATGGATTCGCGAGCGGCTGGGCGGTGAACTCGATTGTGACTTTGCAGTCCGGCTTCCCATTCACACCCCAGCTGAGCTATAACCCATCCAATAGCGGTGATACGAAGAATCCGGTGCGCCCGTTTGTAAACCCATCGTTTACCGGCCCGGTCATCCTTGGAACTCCGAAACAGTGGTTCAACCCCGCCGCATTCCTGGCGCCCCCCGCCAACAGCGGGTTCTACGGAAACCTTGGAAGAGACTCTTTGATCGGTCCGGGTCTTGCCACGTGGGATTTTTCCGTTCTGAAAGATACTCCGATCCGCGAGCGAATGACTCTGCAGTTTCGCGCCGAGCTGTTCAATCTCTTGAATCGCGCTAATTTCAACACGCCCAATCCGATTGTGTTCACTCCCTCCGGTGTTTCACCGACTGCTGGAGTGATAACGAGCACATCGACCACGTCGCGGCAGGTTCAATTCGGCTTAAAGCTACTTTGGTGAGGAGTTCGCGCGCTTGCGTTGCCCGTTCCGATGCAGCAGAATGACGGCAGCCAGTCGGGAGACTGCTCATGAAAGTCGAGATTTTTGATCAGACTTACAATGTTCAGGCGGACGGTGATGAGGGTCACCTTCGTAGCGTGGCCTCCTATGTAGATGAAAAAATGCGCGCCGTCGCTGAATCCACGCGCCAAGTGGATTCCACGCGCGTTGCGGTGCTCGCCGCTCTGAACATTGCTGATGAACTTTTTGCTCTTCGGAAACGCCAAGAGGAAATCGAAGGGCCACTGCGCCAGCACGTGCAGCGCTGCGTTCGCCTGACGGAACGGGTACTGGAATCATCATAGGCCGTTACTTCCCGGCCCGCACGGAATTGCAACCAATTGCTTCCGGGATACGTCTGACCTACAATCGGGGTCTGAGACCTGGACGGGGGGCATGAAAGTCCTTCTCAATACGAAGGCTCGGCGGATCATCTTCGCCATATCATTGGCGCTCCTGCTGGTGATGGCGACCACGGCCGGCAGTGTCTGGCATCATCACGCTTCGGCTACCGCCGAATCGACTTGTCCCATCTGCCATCTCGGCCATCAGGCGGCCGAGCAGCCCGTCGTCATCCAGTCGGCGCCGGTACTATTTGCCGTCGCGTCGCAATCGCCTGTCTCGGACCCCGTGTTGCGTGTAGGGCCAGTGCTTTCGATACTCGCAACCCGCGCGCCTCCTTCCCTGTAAATCCTGGTTACCTCTTGGGCGTTCTGCGCCCAAATCGCCATTTCCTTCGAGGAATAAAATGTTCTATTGCGCACTGCGTTTCTCGGCCATTTTTGGCGCTTTGCTGGGCTTAGCGGCACTGGCCCACGGCCAAGCGCTTCAGTCGCCAATTCGAATCTCGCTGGACCAGGCTGTGGAACTGGCCTTGGCCCACAATCACGCTTTGCTGGCTGAACGCACCACCATCGCACAGGCCAAAGATGCCGAAATCACGGCGAACCTCCGCCCGAATCCCACTCTCGGCGTCGATTACATTGGCTTGCCTTTGCGTCCCAGCCAGTTCAACTGGGACAACATCAGTCAAACGACGGAGTTCGATGCCGGCGTCTCCTATCTGTTTGAGCGCGGGGAGAAGAGACAGAACCGCTTGCGGAATGCACAGGATCAGACGGCGGTCACCACCTCGACCGTTGCGGATAATGAACGCGCTCTGACGTTCAATGTGGCCAGCGCCTTCACCAATGTCCTCTTGGCTGAATCAACCCTCGATTTCGCACAGCAGGACCTAAAAAGTTTCCAGAGCACAATCGACATCAGCGAGTCGCAGTATAAGGCCGGCGCCATCAGCGAAGGCGATTTCCTAAAAATCAAGCTGCAGTTGCTGCAGTTCCAGACCGACGTTACGGCAGCGGTGCTTGCCAAACAGCAGGCACTTGTCTCCCTGCGGCAATTGCTCGGTTTCGAGTCCGTGCCCCTGGATTACGACGTTGCCGGCGGGCTCGAATATCAAAAACTGCCTTACAACGTCGAAGACCTTCAGGCCATGGCTCTAAAAGATCGTCCCGACTTGCGCGCCGCTGACCAAGGCGTCACCGAAGCCCAGAGCGCCTACAAACTGCAACGGGCGATCGGGAAAGTCGACGTCACCGGCACGCTGAACTACACGCACATCTCCGATCAGGACACCACTTCGTTTTTTGTCAGTTTGCCCTTACCGATTTTCAATCGCAATCAGGGCCAAATCGCGCAAGCCAAGGACGCTATCCTGCAAGCGCAAGAAAGCCAGCACGAAGCTTCTGAACAAGTGATGAGCGACGTGCAATCGGCCTTCGAGTCGTTGCGCACCAACGAACAAACGCTGCAGATTTATCAATCAGGTTATCTGGACCAGTCGAAAGAATCGGTCGATATCAGCGAGTACGCTTATAAGCGCGGCGCTGCCAGCCTGCTCGACTTTCTGGACGCCGAGCGCAGCTACCGCGACACTCAATTGGCCTATCGTCAGCAGCTTGCTTCATACATGCTCGCTCTCGAGCAATTGCGGGAAGCCGTAGGCACAAGGAACTTACCATGAACAAGATTCTTTCTCGGATGTTCCCACTCGTGCTCAGCGCCGTTGCATTGCTCGTGGCTGGCTGCGGTTCAAACGGCCGTGAGTCGGCGG
>JBAQYT010000040.1:0-44986 GCA_049787175.1 Candidatus Acidiferrales bacterium
AGGAGTACAATCACGACCGGCCTCATCGCGGAGTCGGGAATCGCACTCCGCACGAGGCTTTCTTGGCTTTTGCAACTGACCTAAACTCGGAGGCCCTGACTGTCTAAATTAGAGGGGAGCACTACAATCGGCCGCCGGTCAAAATAGTAGATTCCCGCATGTCCGCTCATTTACTTACTCTTCTCCACCGCACCGACTCTTAGATTCTTTCCATCACAAGAAGCTTTCGCTTGTATCCGGCCCGGTCGTTAACAGTTTCGTTGCCCACCTCTACCCAGGCATGGGATAGGAATGGTGCTGGGCGAACGCCGATGATCAGTTCTGCTTCCACGCCGAACTTTCGAAGCAGTCGCACTGCGGCGAAAGACCTGTGGAGGCAAAGCAGTCTACGAATGTAGAAGCAAGACACGACATCTATAGCATCCACAATGTCCTTGACGGTGTGCCGAGATGGATTTCTACGGCTCGTTTTAGTCCTTAGGACGAATTTGCGAACGAGCGGGTAGCCCCCAAAGGAAATGAGAATCTCATACAGAACCACTTCTTTAAGTGCTCGAAGTATGAGGAAAGTCATCGCGTTCACCTATTTATCCTAGAGCTAGTGATTTTCGATCCCTCCGCCTCAAGGCCAAGCGAACCACTTCTTCTGCAATTCACCCGATGCGCAACGCCCCAGTATCGAGCCCCTATTCGAGTTCTCGATGACAACTTCTCAGGCGCGATTACTTCTCAACGATCAGGCCATTAG
The DNA here is from genome assembly GCA_049787175.1 of Candidatus Acidiferrales bacterium. Lineage (GTDB taxonomy): Bacteria > Acidobacteriota > Terriglobia > Acidiferrales > UBA7541 > DAHUXN01. The sequence goes on from JBAQYT010000040.1 coordinate 749, forward strand.
ACTTGAGAGCTTCGATGTACCCATGAACATCTCTATCGACCTCCTGGCGAGAAGCGCCATATCGCTCAACAATTTCATCCACAATTACTGAAACGGGTGTATCTTCCTTTATTCTTGTCCAGATCATGCGCCCTATCGGATTCGATTGAAATATGGCGCCGTTCGCAACGTTCATGAAAACAACGCCCTGATCTGTCGCAGCGTAACGCACATGCTTAGAAGCAATCATCGCGGGTGCCTCTATTTCGAAATACCTCACATGCATATACCCATAAATCCTGCCGTGACAACTAGCCGAGCGACCAGCTGGCTTCCAGGTGATCGGGCAGCTGAATAGACTCGCCTGCGAAACGAGGAATCAAGACGCTGTTTTCGTTTTTAACAAAGATTTGCCTTCTTGAAGGCCAGCGCACAACGTAGGGTGACGGATGCGAGTCTAGAGGCAACAAATTTCGGGCCATCGCATACAAACGGCCCGAGGAGCCCGATTGTCTACGGCGCGGGTTTGACAGAGCACTCCATCCCTTCCACTAGTCCGCCCGCAGGGACGGCAGTTAAGGGAGTCGTGCGTTATGCGCAATTCTTACGGCGGCACATTCCATCGAACGCTCCGTTTCGCGAGCCGAGCGAAGGAATACTGAAGAAGGGTTGGAAGCCGTAGAATCCGTTGAGCGGGACGGTTGCCAATCCAGATTTCTTGAGCGGAGCACATTCCTCAGGAAACCGCCTCGTGCGAAATCTTCGCTGATGGTCGAAACGCGCTCACCGGCCGTCGCGTCAGATCGTGTTACGCCCATGCAAGAGATACTGACATCTAAAAGGACTTAGTTGTAAGTAGACCGACAGCGGGACTCGGGCTTGATGGCTTAGGCAGTAAAGGAGCAGACGAAACCAAACTACCTACTAAGCGCCTGTCGTGAACTCCAAGAGTAGAAAAGATGTTGCCTAAGTGAAATTTCACGGTGCTTTCACTGATCATCAGGCGGGAACTAATTTCTTTGTTGCTTAGGTTTTGTTTGGCTAGCTCAAGAATTTGTTTCTGACGCGACGTGAGGTCTGTCGAAGATCGGCGTTTTCGTCGGGAGACCATCTCTACGAATTCTTCGAGCACAAGGCGCGGTACCCAAAGATGCCCGGCCTTTACCAAGCGTACGCTTGCGGGGAGGTTTCGTTTTAGTTCTTCATAGTGCAGAAATCCGTGAACTCCCTGCATCAGCAGCGCACACATATCAGAAGGTTGCCTGTGTCTGTCCACAACTATGATTTTCGCTGTCGGAAAACGCCTTCGAAGTAAGCCCAACTGATAATTGAAATTGCCTGACAGCGTTCCACGGTCAATCATCAAAACCAGAGGCTCATTTGGACAACCCTTTGCTGCCGCCAGATCATTCGAACTGTGATCGTTGGAGATGAGGTGAACCTTCACCTGCCCCTTGAAGGTTTCTTTAATCAATCGGGCAAGAAGTGGGTTTTCCTCAAAGAGAATTAGCCACATATTTCTTGCAACGGGCATTTTCTGACTCACGTCTCGGAGGGCATGTAAATGATGAATTATATTTTTATTAGTTGCAATAGAACTCTGGTCAGCTATACTGATGGGGTAAGGCTAGCCTATCTTAACGGGGTGGACTTAGCGGATTAATTCTTACTGGCATCAGACGCTTTCACGGTGACCAGAGTGTTCTCGGCCACCCGATCGCTCTAGACGCGAACCCGGGGTCGGCGGCGTCCTGCCAGGGTTACTTCAGTTTTCCTAGGGAAATCAATTGATTCCCCATGCTGACCTGACGTTGACGCGGGCGACTGCGAGAGCGCATGAGGCCGCGATTCGCAGCGAGCTGGCCGCCAGTCGCGCGCGGCTTGTACCAGAAGCGCTGCTGGAAATGATACCCGTCCTGTTCGGCGCGGTCTTGCGGTTTGCGTTGGCGTAGGGGCACTCCGAGGGTTGCTCATGGTCGCGTCGGGCTGCCACGGCTGCACGATGTCTGCCTGAATGGCGCTACTCAGCTACACCATAGGCTTGCGGTTTTCTCAGGAGTGCTTGCCGGTTTCCGGTTCTTTGTGCAGGGATTGCGACCAGTGGTGCTAGGCCTTGTTGTCGGGATTTGTGTGGCATTGGCGGCGGGTCGGCTTATCGCCGCACTTCTGTTCGAAATCGGAGGGTTGTAACACCAGTGCTCGGCTTCGCCGAACCAATCGCGGTCGCGAGCGATTCTCCTGATTGCTTGGCAACGCGAACCTCGTAGTCGCCCTCGCTGGTTCCGAGCGGCAGCAAGATGGTCAAACGAGAGGCCTCACGATTCACTTCGAATGGCTCAATTCCGGGATTTGGCTCGATGCCGCGGGGCACAGACCGATTCCTCAAATCCAGTACAGCCATTTGAGTGGTTTGGGTCTTGTTGTGCCACTGAACCAACGCCCATCCGCCAATAGTTGCGCAGACCAAGATGCTGGCCGCGCGAAACACGCCCTACCCGAAACGCCGCAAATGCGTGCAGTCTGGCAGCGCGTGGTCCGCTGGGATATTTACGTGTACCTCGCGTGTACCTCGGTTGGGCGAATATGCGGTTTTTGGCGTTTTTGCTGTCTAATGGAATGAATAACTTACGAATTTTCAGCGTCGCTTTTAGTCCGATCCCCACCGCCCCTACCATACATCTAGTTGGCATATTGAGACTTCCCAAAAAAAGTGGCCACATCTGGCCACAATTGACGTGCTACTTTTTCCGCCGCGTCGCGTTGCTCGCTTCCCAGTACGTGAGCATATACTCGCATCGTAATCGCCGGATCGCTGTGCCGCAACTGCATCTGCGCGACCTTTGGCGAAGCGCCGCTCGATACCAGCAAGCTCGCATGAGAATGCCGGAAAGCGTGCATTCCGCATCGCGGAATCGAAAGCGAATCGAGAATCGGCCAGAGCCTCTTTTGCACGACCTTGTTTGCGCTGTACGGGTTTCCGCGACGGTTCGGGAAAAGCAATCGCTTTTCGTTCGGACGCCACGATGCGAGATAGTTTGTCAACATCTCGGCCAGTGGCTCCGGCATCGGTACGGCTGCTACGCTCCCCGCGCTCTTTGGCGAAAACAAACGGCCATGCCACGCGGAGCGCCGGACGAAAATCAGCCGTTGCTCGAAATCCAAATCGTCCACCGAAAGACCCAACACTTCACCCGCTCTCAGCCCCGCCATTGCCGCGAGCGCGAACATCGTGCGCCACGGCTCCGAAGCGAAAGAAAGAATCGAGCGAACTTGTTCGGCTGTGAAAAATCGGCTCGGCCTGCTAGGACGCGATGCGGGAATTACCAGATCGGCGTGGCGAACGTCGTTTACGACGTAGCCCCAGCGCCGCGCCATTTTCCGAATAGACCACAGCGTACCAAGCACATTTAGAATCGTGTGACGGCTCCGGCCCTTCGCCAGCTTCCCGATGAATGTTTGGACGCGCTCCGGCCCGATCTCATCCAGCGGATCGCGGCCAAAGAACGGTAGCAGATGGAATCGCAGATGCGACGCCATTGCCCTAGCTGTCGAAGGTTTGAGCAATGATGAGACTTCTTTCTGCCATAGAGCGACGATCTCCGCGAACGTGGCCCGCTTCACTGGCCGATAGTCGAAGCGATTGACGCGACTGAGCACGGAATCTGCCGCACGCTGCGCCAACTTCTGTGTTGGGAATTCTTTCATTGTTCCCAGCACAGTCGTTTTTTCGATTCGTCTAACCGTCCCGTCTGCGAGCACAACATCCTCACGCCAGCGGAGCGCCCATTTTTTGCCTCTGAGCCTCAGACTCCCTTTCTGATAACGCTTGCGGGCCATGCTGACTCCTGACCCGCCGAACTGTTCCTCTTGGCGCGAGAGGGTAGCACACTTAGATGTAATAGAAGCGCCGGAATCCGGCGAATCGGACGGGCTAGGAAGCGCGCTGGGCGATTTTTCGGATGCGGGTAAGGGTAAAGCATGGCCATTTTCGCGCTCGCCGCACGCATCGAGCACACTTCTGCGCCGCCGCCCCGCAGCTTGCGCCGTATTCCGCATTGTGGCGGTTTGCGTCACGGCCCCGCTCCAAGCGCGACTGTAATCCGCGATTCAAATTCAGCGGAGCGAACGTTCGCAGACGCGCGAATCTTCTCGATGTCCTGTCGGCCTTCGCGCTCTAGCTCATCTGCAAAATTCCAGCCGCGCTTTGCTCGAAACGGCTCGCCCAAAAGCCCGCGACAAATCGGACACGTTCCATTAAGCAACTTTTCATCTTCGCCCGCTTCGCGCTCAATTTTCGGATTGTAAAAGGCTGCAACCGCATGAACGCGACGCACGCGATCAAATGCCAATTCCAAGTCCACGAGGCGCGTAGCCGGAGCATCGAAAAATTTTGAGGGATACTTGAGTGCGTGCGACAGCGCAGCCTCGAAAGACTTCGCCTGCTTAATTGAAACGATAAATGACCCATCGGAGCGAATCTCTGACCACAACAGCGATAGTTCCTTTTGCGGAATCCACGGTCCACAGTAGACCGCGTGCGCGTGTAGGTTCTGATTCATTCTCCCGAATTCGCAGCACCAAAGTGCGCCGTACTCTTTGCGCGAGATTCCGAAACGCTTTTCAATCGCGCGAAATAGCTTTCGCACGTCGCGGTTGAACTCGTGCACCTCTTCGCGCGTCTGCATCCGGCCCAGTGTTTTCGTTGTAACATCCAGCTTGGCAAGCACGCGCGGGCGATGGTCTGCTGGCGAGTGCTGCATCAACTGCTCAACTACAACCGCGAGACGGCTATGCTTGGCAAACAATTCACGGAAGCAAAGAGGCCCGCAATTCGGGCAATAGCGATTGAAACAGCGGCATCGCCGAAAGAATTTATGCTGAGGATTTTCAATACAATCCATCGGGCGCGCGAGGAGTCCGCACCATGCCTGACGCCTTGCTTTGCCCTTTAACCCGTTTTCGAGAAGTAATCGCGCCTGTTCGCTTTGATGCGCCGGAATACGCGAAGCAAGATGCGGAAGCCAATCGCCATTCCCGTCAAACGCCTTCGGAATCGCACGCTCTGGATTGCCTTTCGGTTTCGGATGAGCGCGGTCGTACCTCGCATCGAGCGCCCGCTGTTCCGCGTCGGAGATGACAATCTCGGTTTCTTTGCGGCGCGCGCGGGCCAGCCGCAGATTGCGGGCGCGCACACGACTAGATACGAATGCCGGATCGTGCCATTGCCGTTCCGAAATGTGAATTGCGCTCGACACAGTTATCCTGTTTTCTCAAGTAAAAAATCCGGCTCGCACGCGCGCTCGAATTCGGCGAATGACTCCGCGTTGACACGCGCGATGGCTTGGTTGCGCGCCGTCGTAGCATCGAGCGCAGCAACAATCGAATCCCGCTGATTCCGGCTATGTGGGACGCGCGGCTGCGCCGCGCTGAGGGGCTTCGCCCCTTCGCTCCGGCCAAAACGCTCGCGGCTTCGCCGCTCGCTGGCCGTCGCTACCCCAGATACAAAATCAGAAACGATTCGCAGCGCAGACGGAAAATCGCAGTGCTCCGCCAGCATTACAAAATCAAACAGATCGCCGCCGCGCTCGCAGCCGAAACACTTCCAGATTCTTTGCTGAGGCTCGATGTAGAGGGAAGGATTGCGTTCTGAATGGAACGGACAGAGGCTCCGATACTGACTGCCCGCCCGCCGCAGCTTTGTGTAATAGGAAACGAGCGCGACAAAATCGCACGCGCGTTTCAGTTCGCGCGGATTGACAGGTGCGCTCATTCCGTCCCCGCCGTCCCGTGGAAAAAGCAGTGCGAATCGTCACCCTCATCCACTTGCGCGAGAATGAACCAAATTTCGGTTGACCGAGAAATAACCAGATGCGGGTGCTTCGCTTCCATGTGTAGGACAATCGTGTCCCCGCGAAGATCAGGTTCGCCCGCTCTGGGCGGGCGGGGCATGTAGCCGCAGAAACGGCAATGCCGCGCGTTGGTTGGGATTGACCTTTTCCCCGAACAGCCTGATAATTTCAATTGTAGAGACATTTCTTGAGACTCTTTTTTGGCCCGCGTTCGCAGCGCGGGCCTTTTTCTTCTTAGAAGAATGAAAAACGCTTCCGGCTAACCTTTTGCGAGAGCCGCTTTTCGTAAGCCCGCATCGACGGAAGTAACCATTTCGGCCCGCCCCGCTTTTTCTCAAGCGTGCGGATGCCTTTCCGCAGGCCTTTAAGCCGTTCCGACTCTGAAAGTTTGTGTCTCATGACCGACTCCGAAACCCAAGAATTTGTTCCTCATGAGACAATCATCTCGACTGCGCGCTCAGAGATAAAGTGCTGAGTGGGAGTTATGGGATTTAATTCAGCAAGGGCAAAATGAGCGGAGTAGAGAAAGCGAAACGAGGGAGGCCCATAAAGTTAACCGATCAACTCCGGTCAGACTTAGTGTTCACCGAGGGCGTCTGCGCAACATTTCTGCGAAGTCTAAGGGACGGTTCAGAAGGAATCGAATCTTCGGTCTACGGCTCTGCCCAGATGATTCACACTCATGGTGCGGATGGCGAGAGCATTACGCTCGATTTCCACGGGAACAGAATCATTGCAGAAAGTGGCCGACGAATCTCAGCGGCAACAGGGCAAGCAAAATTAGACGAGCACAGACGTGGACTAGTGACGCGATTTTTCGAAGCAGTTTGGTCGACCCCTTCCGACCGGAGAATTTTCGAGATACTCACTAGACCCGCGAACAATGTGCAGCAGGTTCGGAAGGTTCTGAGAAAATATCTCCCTTACGAGGTCAAAACGGAAGTAACGATAGATGTTCACCATGCCACATCCCCAATCCTCAAGGCCTTGCATGAACGAACAGATGAATTCTGTCGGTCAAAAGTAGATGCACGGTATCCGAAGGCCAAATGGAGCGATGACGAAAGAATTCAATACCTGTCCCGCGTTTGGGCAGGATTAAGCCTCGGCTTGTCGGCCTCATACTCGGAAAAAATTCTGCGGGAACTTGCTGCCAAAGTATCTAGCCCCGATTCCTGAGCCAAGCCAACGTCACGCGGCCCGTTTGCCGTAAGGCGATATTCGAGACGCGGAATTGTCAGGAGCGAAAGCAACTTTTCGGCGAGCAAGAGAGACTAGGCCCCTTTTCTCTTTCGGCGCACGGTTTGGCGGGCCGCGATTTTGGCCAAGCCGAGCACGATCCCCGAATTTGTCATTACCGCATCGCGCCAGCGTTTTTCGGCGGCTTGCCTTAGCAAATCAAAATCCTCTTGCGTCATTTTGACGTTCACCTGAACTGTGCGTTTCATGCCTTTCTGTATCGGCTAATGCCCGCTTACCAGCAACGTTACTGTTAGTACGCTGGATACTCGCCTGTTCATTCGTACAGCTTACGGATTGAACATAGTCCTCATCGAGAATGCTCCACGCGGCCTAACTGCATTCACAATTGGCATTCGGGGAACACATCCACATTCAGGGGGAGAGGCGCTACTCACATGATGCTTACGTTCCGGCGATTCTTACCACATATTTGCGCTTTGCTATTCTGCCTTATCATCTGCAACGCAAACTCAATCGCAGATGCGCCATTTGCGCACCGCCCAAAAAATCCGAAGCTGAGCACACCGCTTGTCTTGCTCAGCATGAACGTCAAACAGGCTACAGCGCGACCCGCCACACCCGAAGAAGTAACAGCGCCGGAAGGGTTCTCAAAGGAAAGCCTTCCGAAACCGCTCCAAGATGCGATCCACACGGGCCAGATGCGGATCACTGATAAAGGCGAAGTGCAGGTCTATATCGAGATGAATGCCATCACTCCGCAAAATCTCGATGAATTGCACAGCTACGGCGTAACCGTACAGATTATTGGCGAACCAAAGCCGGACAAGAGCAAAGGCGAAGTGCTCACAAGGGTTCCCACGGTGCAAGGTCTGCTTCCACTCACGATGATAAATCAAGTGAGTGCTTTATTCTTTGTTCGCTACATCCGGCTGCCTGATTATGGATTCAGGAACACGGGAGCGGTGGAGTCACAAGGCGATGCGATCTTGCAGGCAGAGGCGGCGCGAAGCCAATTCGGAGTGGATGGGACAGGAATTCGCGTCGGTGTCATGTCAGATGGCATCGGCGGCGTCTTTGCCACGGGATGCACAACTTGCGGGCCAACCTCGGCAACTCCAAGTCCGATCAACACGGGTGATTTGCCAAGCGCAACTGGAACGCGCAATTCGAGCGGAATTCTTACCTCTGTTTCGGGCGAAATCACAGCGCAGTCATTTCGGGCGGATGGAAATCTCGAAGCGTGCAACGGAACGTGCGATACATCCGGTCTAGTCGGAGCCGAAGGCACGGCCATGCTCGAAATTGTTCATGACCTCGCGCCAGCGGCAAAACTCTATTTTGCCAACTTCGATACCAGCTTGTCGTTCGAGCAAGCCGTAAATTGGCTCGCAACCAACACGGATGTTTCAGTCGATGACATCAGTTGGCAAACACCGCCTTATGACGGAACGAGCGCAATTTCGACCAACACTGCAACAGCCCTGAACACTGATGCCAACCCAATTCGCGGCTACTTCACCGCAGTTGCAAATCAAACTTTCAATCACTGGGCTGAGCCGTGGACGGACTCAGGAAAGAGCTTCACTCTCGGTTGTCCGACAGGCGGCATAACCGAAACCGGAGATGTGCAGCTTTTTCAAGCAACAGCAAACACAAAGGACGCAAGCGGGCTTGGCCCCTATCTCGCAAATCCTTTTCCCGTGGCGATGCCTAATGGAACGAGCATTCAAGTTGTCGTCACTTGGAATGATCCAATTTCGGGATCAAGTAACGATTACGATGTATTCCTCTACTCAATACAAAGCGGAAATCTCATTGCGCCGTTGCAGTGCAGCGTGAATCCCCAAACAGGTACGCAGCCGCCTATCGAATCCCTGACATACACAAACAATTCAGGTGCGACGCAAGAGGTGGGGATACTGATTCAGAACGTAAACAATGCAGCCGCCGCTCGAAACTTCGATATGTTTGTAAGCGGTTACATGGGCAATCAGCAGGCAATGAATTTTTACACCGCATCAGGAAGCGTGCCCGCTGAATCCGACGCGGGCGGCTCACCAGTGAGCGTGGTTTCCGTCGGCGCGATTGACCAACAGCAATGTACACAATCCGGCGCGTGCACAGGCTCAGTTGAGGCATACAGCAGTCAAGGGCCAACCGAAGCTACGCCGCAAGCGCAAGCTCGAATGAAGCCCGATGTTACGGCAACCGATGACGTGAGCGTAACAGGTGCTGGCGGATTCGGAATAAATGGCCCAAACGAAAGTAACACGGGCGGCTGCGCTGTTGGTGAGACGCCTTGCTATTTCGCTGGAACGTCTGCGGCTGCGCCTCACGTTGCGGCAATCGCCGCCCTCACTCTGCAAGCCGCGCCTTGCTTGCTATCCAGTTCTAACGTGAATCAGCCCGCAACTGCGCGTGCCAATCTTCGCAACTTCATTACAGGAACAGCCGTTCCTTTGTCGGGAATCGCGCAGGCCGCGCCAAACAATATCGAGGGCTTTGGGCTTGTGAACGCACTTGCTGCAATTACAGCGGCGTTGCCGAAACCGAATGCAGGCCCGCCGCAAACGGTGAATGCGGCCAGCGCAACTGGAGCGAACGTAAGTTTCAGCGGCTCGGCAACCGATCCTGATAGTTGCCCTGTCACGTTGAATTGGACTGGGAGTTGCGGCAATGCGTCAGGTGCTACGGCAAGCCTTATGTGTCCGGTTGGGAACGATACGGAAACCCTTACGGCGAGCAATGGCGGAGTGGTCGCATCATTGCCCAAAAGTACCGTCCAAGTTACAGTCAGCGATTTTAGCGTAGCACCCTCGCCGTCCACGCAAACGGTGAACGCTGGAAAATCCGCAACCTACACAATCACTGTCGCACAACAATTCGGAGCGTTTACGAATCCAGTTTCGCTGGCATGTTCGGGGTTGCCATCTCTTGCTTCGTGTTCTTTTTCATCCTCAACGGCAACACCCGATTCCGGCTCGGCAACCTCAACCCTCACGATTACAACAACAGCGGCGTCGCTGATTTTTCCAGTTGGGCCAAGCAATCGCCCGTCTATACCGATCCTTGCGGCGTGGGTGGGCTTGCTGCTCATGCTCACCGTTGCGGCATTCTGGGCCAAGAGGTCGCGGCGCAAACTCACTTTTGGATTTGTGTCGTGTGCATTGCTGGCTTGCTTTCTGTCGGCAATCGCTTCATGTAGCAACGCAAACAGTAAAGGGCCATCGAGTCCGGGCACTCCAGCGGGAACGTACACGGTTTCCGTCACGGGAAGCTCGAATCAGTTGCAGCATTCAACGAATGTCACGTTGACAGTCCAATAGAGCACAACACTACTCAAAGCAAAGGGGAGAAAAGATGAGCAAGAATAGAGCGGGAATCCAGTTTGTGGTACTTGCTTGCTGTATTTCCTTCTTGGCTCTGGCGGTTTATGCCCAAAGCCAACCGCAACCGATGGTGTGGATTGATCCGGCAAACCAATACGCAAACTACTTAGAAGCCGCTGTCCTCAAGAAGCATACGCCAGTGACTTTCACAACCGAGAAGGCTTCGGCATCGTACATAGCAAACTTGGATGCTCAATCTCAAAAAGGCAGCGCCGCACGCGCAATCTTTTTGGGTGCTGCCAATAGCGGCGCGAGGAGCAACCTTTCACTCACAGTATCAGATGCAAAAACCGGCGCGGTCGTATTCTCGTACACGTGCCAGAAGAACGGAGAGGGCGGCAGCTTTCAAAGCGCGGCAGAATGCTTGGCGAAGCACTGGGATCACTTCATTACCAAAGGAAAGCCCTGATTACCTTGCGGTAGTGCAGCAACGAAAACACTTCTAAACAGGAAAAGGAGCTTAAAAAATGAAAAGCATATTGACAGTGTCAGCAGTCGTTGCCTCGATCATGCTCATGCTCCCAGTCAGTCCAGGAAAGATGCAGCAGCCCCAAGCTCCGCCCTCACGCAATTTCAATTTTACCGGAGCAACGCTTCGCTCGGCGTGCGTTTGGGAGGACAAAAGAGAGAAGAATGAATTAACGATTCTCAACAATACGCAGCAGAACGAAAACCTAATTGGGATTTGTCAAGGATTCATAATGGGCGTAGCGATGTCGGACATAGACGCGGGTGATATGGTGATTACCGGCCCACCGACGCCCGCCACGACGCTCTATGCCGTAGTTATTGAATACATGAGAGAACATCCAGAAAAACTGAACCAATCCGCACTCTCAGTGACTAGGAGTGCATTGGAGCAAGCTTATCCACCATCTGGACAACAGTAATCAAAAAGAGAGTGGCCTTGCAACATTCACAGCCCGCGCGATAACTCGCTTATCATCTGTGAGCCAAGCCAGCCGCGCACGGCCCTTCGCAGTGAGCCGATATTCCAAGCGCGGAATCGTTCGGCGCGAGAGTAGCTGCCACTCCGAAAGCCTTCGTAGATACTGATAGGTGCGAGTGAGTGAACGCCAGCGGATCACATTCTGAATTTCGCGCGGCGTCTGCCAGCCGCCGACGCTCTCGAAATGAGCGAGCACCATTTGTTTAGTCGCATTGTACCGTCTCATCGCGGAAAGAATCCCCACAGCTTCGGCCTTTGCTGTGCTCGCTGGGTTCGAGCTGTAGGTACAGGGATAAATTTCGGAACGCGGAATAGCTCGCGGAGTTTTTCCTTGCTCACTTCGATTTGCTCCCGCATCCGCGTATCGAAGGCCAACCGCCGATATTCGCCGTGATTCATTGACTCCTGACAAGAACGTCGGAATTCCGTGGAAGTGTTTTCCTCGATCACGTCCAGATCGCGCACTGTCCAGATCGGCCCGCAAACAATCCACAAATCCGCTTGCGTCCGCGCGTTGGAATTCAAGTCGGCCAAGCGCGGCGATGCGAGTACGATATTCACGTTGCGATGCCGCGATTGCCGGATCAGCTTCCCCATTTCCTCGCCCATGCGCGATGCAGTCATATAATCCGCAGCTTCATCAAATACAGTGAGCACATTCCCGCGCTCATAGGCCAGCGCCGCCACGCGCTCCGATGCTTCGGACACATCATAATCCGGTACGCAAATCACGAGGAACGCGCTGCGCGCCCAATTCTTTTCCGCCGCTTCCTCGAACGCATCTGCGTCTCCCGTTTCGACAGCGCCGCGCAATTTGAATTCGCCGCCGTGAGGTTCGAGCGCGTAGATGCGTGGATGTAGCGAAATGATCTCGCGCTGTGTGAAGGTTTTTCCGGCCCCTTTACTCCCCGTGAGAATCGCAATCGTGGAATGTTTCATTGGCCGTCCCCTTCTGGCTGATAGGTAGAAAGCAGACCCGAATCGCTGCCGCCGTCTTTGCCGGAATCAGGCAGAAGCGCAAAGGTGACGTAGCCGAGTAACAGCAGCCACGGCCACCAATCGAGAGAAGATTCCTTCGCCATACCCGCGCTCGATTCCGGCTCCGAAATTGATTTTTTGCCGCTCTCGGATTCAGGCAGCGCCGCGATGTAAGCCGCATCCGAAATCCCCGTTTTTGCCGCGCCCCGCGCGATACCGCTCGATTGGCGAGGCCCGAACGCAGTCGCGGCCCCAATCCCCGTGCGAATCGCCGGAGCGCCGCCAGAATGCTTTCGGCGATAATGGCCGGACAGGGAAGCGAGAGAGGAAATCCGCTTGCCGCATAAGTTACAGTGAACGGTCATTTTGAAAGCGTGACCTCTGCATTTGAAAATAAAAACCGTGACCGTGCCGTTTGCTCACCTACTTGCGATAGCCGCGTTTCCTTTCGCGTTTTGTTTTCGGTCACGGTCACAGTTTTGTTTCTTTTCATTTTACTTTCACGGAAAAGTGGCCACATCTTGGCCACAAAATCCGTGATTACAGATGCATTTTTCGGGGTTTCGAGGGATAAGAGGAACAGAATCAGCAGGGTTTATGAGATAGACTACAAATTCGATCCCCACCGCCCCTACCAGCCTTCTCATTCACTTCGAAGGACTTGTGAGTTTCGCGAGGCAGCAAAAGGCAGCATTAAGAAATCCGGCAGTGTCGGCGAGCGGCTAAAACCCGCGCGGTACGGATGGCAAGCCGACTAAATTGCGACTAACAGTAGCGAGGGAGGTTTGCTCGGGGGCAGTACCAGGACATCCATGGCGGATTCTTGACTAGCCAGTCCACACCCACTTCAAATCAGCGAGCGGATCGTCATCTAAGTCTGTGCAACCAACTGAGAGCCAATCCAATGAAACCGAGTGCGAAAAACAGTGAGAAAACAAGATTAAAGCAGTCTGAATAGCTGAGCTGCCATCGCCAAAATAATAATCGTCGCCACCCCATCGCTTTCTTCGATTTCGTCTCAATTTCTTCTTGCGTGAAAACCTTAGCCACGTTGTCAACTGTTTCGAACTGCTCAAAGAACTTCAAGGCGCGCTCCGCGTTCTTGATTATGAATTTGTTTCGCTGGTCGAGCTTCCAAAAGGTGAAAGCAAACAGACAAAGCAATCCGGCAAGTCCCGGCCTGGCTGAAGCCAGGTTGGAATCGCTCTTAAAACTGGCGAAATAGCTTGTTGCGACGAGTGATGACAAAACGATGTAGAAGTTGAAAACCGTCATCCTCTGCGAGGCATGGATAGCGAAGTAATCCCATGCCTGTTTTCGTAGCTCGGCGTGGTCTGGGTTTTTCATCTCCGTTGAATCCTACGCCGATACCTAGTGTCGCAGCACGAATTTCTGCCCGCCGATTCTGCCGCGGAACCTCGCAATCGCTTAGTGCTCGAAGTAGGATAGCGGGACCTCCGGGAGGAAAGCGCCTCGGGCTTTCATCATCTCGTAGGCTAGAAAGGCATCTTGGGAAGCAAGGAGCCCCTGACAAACACAGGTACGTAACAACCGTAGGCTCCCGAATGCTCGTTCCTCACCCAGATGTTGAACGGCTGCTTTCCGTGCCGCCTTATCGTCAGTGCAAACAGACAACTCTCGTTGCTTCGCCAAAGCTATGCACTCTGTCTCACCCAGACCCAAGTCGTAGAGATTTAGAACTTCAGCGAACTCCACAGGGGTTAGCGTATCGTCAGGCAGGATAGCAAGACTACCCTGGGCAGCGTGGAGATCAAGAAACCCGTCTAGGCCGCCGCATTCGTTCTTGACGATGCATCCGATGTAGAAAACAAAACCAAACGAGGCGAGCTTCAGAACGATTTCGAGCAGCTCGCAACGGTAAAGATTGATGCTTGAGCTCGCGTCGAGAATGACGTTCAATTCATCCTCGGGGCGTTTGCGGTCAACAAATCTGCGATAGAGAGCCCGAGTATCGAAGACGCTTTTCCAATTGATATTTCCCCTGAGCGAACCTTTTCGCTTGCGGCTTTCAAGAGCGCGGCGGGCATCCTGGGAAAACGAACGTTTGCGCGTGGCGGCAGATTTGCGGCCTCGGCGCGCTTCTCGGGGCTACCGTATTTCTTGGTAAGGGTTTCGTTTAACGATATTGCCCCTCCTCTGGGAAGAAGGTCTAAGTCCTCACAACGTCTAGCGGCAGCATAAAAGCTGACGCCGTAGATGCGAGCTAAAAGGAGAATTTCCAGGTCTCCAAGTTCCTTGTCCGATCCCTTTTGCATTTCTCTAATTTTACGAAGGGTGAGCCCAACTCCGCTTTTGGGCATCAACAAACAGGATGCAAAGGCGTGGGCGTAGAACTCGGTTGCATTCTTGCTCGCCAGCGATCTTTTTTCGGTCTGCGTGTCTACCACAGCGAAGTTCTGGTCTGGGTCGTGATGTCCGATTAGGTGGCCGATTTCATGAGCCAGAGTAAAGAGCATTCGGGGGCCAAAGCTCTCAGCTAAAAATACAAACGGTAGCCCCTGCACGTATGCAGAGGCTCCTTCGAAGTGGCTAGTGCGAATCAGGAACAGCAGAACTCCCATCGCCTTCATCGCTATCTCGGGCAAACCGTGAAGCGGACTGACTTGGTCCCCACCGACGAACAGGTTTCGGAATGCCTCTGCTTTGTGTTCTGCGTCGCTGTATGTCTTACCTTCCCTGCGGAATTCATCAATCCACGATCTAGGGCCGACGCGTTCGTTCAACAGTTCGATGGAATAGCCGATGCGACGGGATAGCGCGGACGACGTAACTTCATCAACGGACTTTCCTCCGCTCCGAAAAAGCAAACCAAATGATTGATGACGGGGATTAGTGGGTAAAAGGTCCCGCAAATCGACACGGAAATGATCTGCTAGAACCCGCAGCTCATTCAGGTTTGGCTCTGCGGAGATTTCTAACAGTGAAATACGTTCGCGCGAAATTCCCGTGTGCGCTGTTAGCTGATTGTCCTTGGCGCGGTTTCTGCTCTGAAGGAGCTGTCGAAGGGCGTCCATGTTCATTCCGATAGATTCTTCAGCCAAGTCCGCACCTGTTCGACTTGATGCTCATTCATCTTGCGGTGGCGTCCTATGATGTCGAAAGGCTTTTTGCCATCCTTTTCAAAAACATCCAAGAGGATGTCCATGGTTTCCTCCCTAGCTGCCTTAAACTGAAGTGGAGTGGTCAACACGACAGGGTCTCGTCCCACAATATAGTTTTCGATTCGCTTTTCAAAATTCTCATGTTCGTCGAGCGGATGGTGTTTCCCGTGACCATCGACAATTATGTTGCCCAGCACTTGTTCGCCGTTTTTCTTGAGCCGATTCTCAGGGAATCTCTTGTAAGCGGCCAAGGCGCTGATCTTTTCGGAGACCTCAAAGCTGCCAACGATGAACTGTTTTACTCCAGGTATGTGGCCGCTGATTACGAAAATATGGTCTCCGATATCGACGGCTCTGCGAATGTGCGGCACGCAAGCTCCGAGCGTCGGCGACCGCCCGAAAATAGGATCGTTCAACGTCCAATCATGGCCAGGATCGGCTCCTGCGTACATGGTGTAGATGTATCCCTTCATGATGTCCTCCCATCCCAATACTTGTTTTCCTTTGTTGCAGCTTGCAGCATTCCGTCGTAGTGAAGGCTGGTCGCAACAAAGGCGTCGCAGACACTTCTCCTCACTTCATCCCAGCCATGCAGACTGACGACTTCGTTTAAGACTGAGAAGGCGCGATCAGCATGAACCTGATCCATTGGACCGTGGATTTCGTAGGTGCGAGCTTGGTCAGCGGACATTCCGTAGTGTTTCGTATAATCACTGAAAATTTGTGGCGAGAGCTGGCAGTAGAAATGTTCAACCGCGCCCGCACCAACCAAGTGGCAACCAGCACCTCTGTCGGAGATGCTTCGGTACAAGGCCATGGCAGCAGCGTTGCCTGGCGTCGGTTCGGCGCATTCAAGTTCTGCCTTGCTCTTTCCTCCTTCAGTAACGAGCCTTTCGATCAACTCTAAATGACTGGGACCCGAGCTATCGTGCGTGCATTCCTCCAGGTACGTCTCTGTGAGCTGCTCGAAGATCGCAACGCTAACTTTCTCTGCCATCTTCATTGCTTCTTCCCGAAGAATTCTCCCCGCCCGAGTCCTGAGCCAGTGCTGGACTTCAGCTTCGATAACCTGCCGGTAGTCGAGCTCCTTCCGATGGATCGCCGTCCAGAGCGGATGCTCCTGAAAAGGGAACAGGTCGTACAGCTTCAACAATTCCTGTTTGTGGTCCACGCTGCCATCCTCTGCTTTTTGATTCTACCAGACTAGAATAAAAGGCGAAACTATATTATATTATGCTCGGCAAATGGATGAGGGACGGAAACTATTTGGCCTTCTATAAGGAGAAACAAGTGAGCAGAGACTGCAACGCAGGACTGGATGATCGCTGCCGCGATGACGACGGCAGCATTCGGAGGAAGCGCGGCGACACACTCGTCGGCACTTTGCGGCGAGAATACGGCGAGGAATTCGCCCAGGGAGTCAGAAGCGACACGCGTCTCGACACTCTCTTAGACCAGGCAGGTGTCGATTCCCTGAGCGAATATCTGAGGCGTTGTAAGTAGGAGACGGAGATATGGCGACCAGAAGAATTGTCTGTATCACCAAGCATCCCACTCACCATGATCGATATCATCGAATCACTCATGTTGGAGTGGGCGACGACCCAGACAAGGCCTCCGAGAAACTCGACGTGGCCGCTGTTATTTCGAACATCAAGTCCGTGGCAGGAGATCGTTATTATGTGCACGGGGCCGACGGTTCAAGAGCCAGCGTCATTGTCCGTAGGTGCCCGCATTGCACAAATCACCATGAAGTGATCGCAACGACAGCAGATGACACGAAGAAAGACAATCTGCTTGAGTTGCGCGAATGTAGGTGGCAGTAGGTCCGTAAAGTTCACTTCCGTTCTATCCAATGCCAGGCGCGGCCTCCGCTAGCTCACGGTCGCGCCAGGTAAATGACGACCTGTCACGCCCGTTGCTATTGGCTTTAGCTGCGGGAGCTAGGCCCGCGACTTAAAATCCTCTAGAACTTCTCTACGTCTTGCTTGAATGAGGCACGGAATGTTTCGAGGTCCGACCTGAGAAAGCGGATATTTCGACCCATTACGCGCAAATGGGGAATTTGCTTCCGCTCCACCCAGAGATAGACAGTTTGCGGGCTCACGCCAAGGAATTCAGCGGCTTGCTGAACTGTCCATGGACGTTCGTCGCCGGACGAAGCGATCGAACCTGTTGCGTCTGTGCGATTGGCCTTGCTCATCTCACTTCCCGGCATAGAATACTCATTCCGTGTACCTTATTGGAGAATTGAGCTGTGCTCAACATTTGGTTCACCGCCGACTTTCATCTGGGGCACAAGAATATAATTCGATACTGCAATCGCCCGTTCCAAACTGTCGAGGAAATGAATCGGGAGATTTTGGAACGTCTGAACTCGGGTGTAAAAGCGAACGATATTCTGTACTTCCTCGGAGATTTCTGCATCGGCCCAAAGGCACGAGCTGCGGAGCTTCGCCAACAGATTCGCTGCACGAAGATATTTGCACTCGCCGGAAACCATGACAAGGAAACCCGCAAACTAACTCAGGAATTTACGTGGCTCAATGATCTCGCAGAAGTCTCGCTCAACGGACAACGAGTCGTCCTTTGTCACTATGCGATGCGAGTCTGGAATCAGTCATCCCGTGGAGCTTGGCATCTTTACGGGCATTCACATGGACGGTTGCCAGACGTTGCCACTTCGCTTTCGATGGATGTTGGAGTGGACACTCACGATTTTCGCCCTTGGCATTTTGACGAGATCAGCAAGCAGATGGCATCAAGGACCGAAACCATGCGCGAGGGGGAGCAGGGCGATAAGGGAAATGAAATCCCCGACGCCTAGATCTTACCGCCTCCTCGTTGTTCACTTGCCATCCGCCTCCTTCGGTTTTCCAGTATTTTGCTCAACAGTCTTCTTCAACCTGTAGGAGGTGCTTCTGCCTCCGGCCTCTTCTTGTTCAATAACACTGAGGGCGATCAGCTCTTCGATATCGCGAAGGGCAGTGCGGGAGGAAGCTTTCGTCATTCTCATCCACTTATCTCTCGTCAGCTTCCCTTCAAACCCACTGAATAGTTTGTTTAGAACTTTTGTCTGCCGATTATTCAGAGAGACCTTCCGTTGCTTCAAGCTTTTCCAGAACAGTTCCTTTTCCAGAGCACTGCTTGTGATTTGATTCGATTGTTCGATGGCCCGATCCAGGCAACCGAGAAACCAAGTTAGCCACTTCGTGATGTCGAGCGATCCAGCCTGCGTCTTCTCAAGGACTTCGTAATACTCTCTTCGCTCTTCAAGAATTTGCGACGACATGCTGTAGAAACGCTGAGCGCTCCCATCCGATCTGGCCAAGCACATCTCAGCGATTGCCCTTCCGATTCTCCCGTTGCCATCTTCAAAGGGATGGATCGTAACGAACCACAAATGTGCGATTGCGGCCTTTACGAGAGGATCTTCTTGTTCATTGCCGTCGAACCACGCGAGAAACTTTTTCACCTCGCCCCCGACGCGATCAGCCGCAGGTGCTTCGTAATGAACCTTGTGGCGACCGACCGGCCCGGACACAACTTGCATTGGCCCTTGGCTGTCATCACGCCATGCGCCAACTCGAAATTTATCTCGTGTCGTCCGAACGCCCGGAAAGAGATGCGCGTGCCAGTCAAACAACCGTTCCTTTGTCAGCGGCGTGCTGAATTTCTGCGTCGCGTCCAACATCATTTCAACTACGCCATCGACGGTCCGATTCTTGTGCGCTGTGAGCCCACCGACCTCTAGCCCCAGCCTGCGAGCGAGCGAAGAACGCACATTCTTTGGATCAAGCTTGACGCCTTCGATTGCGCTCGATTTGATTGTTTCTTCCGTAAGAACTTTTAACGTCGCGGTCCATCGGGAAGCGAGGCCATAGCCACGCATCCTCCCGACCAACAGTCCCTGACGTAACCGGACTTCGGAGAGCAAAGGGGCAAGCGCCTTTGAATCCCACGCGAAACCAGGCCAATCACGAAGATCGTGTATATATTTTCTAGCCATCTTCTCGGTCATAATCTCGCCATAATCCTACCATAATCTCGCCATAATCTCGCCATCATTCTCGCCACTGTCAACCGTATCTAAACCTCACGAGAAAAACTTGTGCCAATACACCACGCGTCCTTGTCAGAGTGCCCTCGAAACGGTATTAGTTAGTACACGCTGACACGGCTCCGTCCGGGCTTGGCGTGTTATTCTGCGAGAATTAGACCCGGACAGTTTGAACGTTGTGATTCAAGAGGCGGCAGTCATCCCATTGCTTACGGAAGCAGACACTTGTCGAAAGTACGTCCTGCCAAAGCTTTATGCCTCAGGCTGGTCTGACGATCACATCAATGAGCAGCGCACGTTTACCGATGGCAGGATCGTCGTAGCTGGCACCCGCACGATACGCCGCAAACAGAAGCGAGCCGACTACCTCCTCCGCTATCGGCCAGACTTTGCTATCGCCATCGTTGAAGCGAAAGCGGATTTCAAGAGCCCTGCCGATGGCCTTGGCCAAGCGATGGAGTACGCACAGATCCTTGGCTTAAAGTTTGCCTACTCCACCAACGGCCACGGAATCGTCGAACACGATTTCACGACCGGCCTCGAAAGTACTCTCGAAACCTTCCCATCTCCAGACGAACTCTGGCAGCGCCTTAAGCACGGCGAAAACATACCTAGCCAGATCGTAGAACGCCTTCTCACCCCGTATTACCATCTCTCTGGAAAATCGCCGCGCTACTACCAAGAGATCGCAATCAACAGCGCGATCCGCGCCATTCTTCAGGGTCAGAAGCGCGTTCTTCTTACTCTTGCCACGGGCACCGGCAAGACTGTCGTGGCTTTCCAGATTTGCTACAAACTCTGGAACACAAAATGGAATCGCACAGGTGATCCCGGACGCCGTCCTCGGATGCTCTATCTTGCTGACCGCAACATCCTTGTAGACGACCCCAAAGACAAAACCTTTGCGCCGTTCGGCGACGCCCGGCACAAGATCGAGGGCGAGGCCATCAAGAGCCGCGAGATGTACTTCGCGACCTACCAAGCTATTGCCAAAGACGAGCACCGCCCCGGTCTTTACCGCGACTACCCAAAGGATTTCTTTGACCTGATAGTCGTGGACGAGTGCCACCGTGGTAGCGCAGCCGACGATTCCAACTGGAAAGATATCCTGAAGTATTTTGAACCTGCTTTTCAGCTCGGCATGACCGCCACCCCGAAGCGCGAAGATAATCGGGACACCTATCTCTATTTCGGCAATCCGCTCTACACCTACAGCTTGCGGCAAGGTATTGAAGACGGTTTCTTAGCGCCGTATCGCGTCCATCGCATTGTCACGAGTGCGGATTCAGTAGGTTGGAGGCCGAATAGGGGCCAGCTTGACCGGTTGGGCCGTCCAATTCCAGACGCCGAATACACAACCAAGGATTTTGAGCGCAAAGTCTCTCTTCTCCCTCGCACCGAGACCATCGCCCGCAACCTCTCGGATTTTCTGAAAGCGAACGGGAGATTCGATAAGACCATCATCTTTTGTGTTGACCAAGAGCACGCCGAGGACATGCGCTTCGCCTTAAATAATCTCAATGCGGACTTGGTGCAGCAGCACCCGGATTATGTTGTCCGCATCACGGCAGACGAAGGCAAGACAGGACGCGGCCACTTGGATCGCTTTATGGAGCTGGAGACCACCACTCCGACGATTGTGACGACATCGCAACTCCTAACGACCGGCGTGGACGTTCAAACCTGCAAGAACATCGTGATAGCTCGCATCATCAACTCCATGACCGAATTTAAGCAGATCATCGGGCGGGGCACCCGTGTCAAAGACGATTACGGTAAGCTCTATTTCAACATCCTCGATTACACTGGAAGCGCCACTCGTCTTTTCTCTGACCCTGATTTCGATGGCGAACCCGCTCTGGTGACCGTCGAGGAAATGAACGCGGCAGGCGAAAACGTCAAAGCCGAGATCGAAAAGCCCGAGGACGTAATCGCCGATCCTTTGCCGCCGCAAATCCTCGAACCCGGAAGCAAGGCAAGAGATGAGGCTCGCAAGTATTACGTGGACCAGGGTTCCATCGAAATCGTCGCCCACTTCGTTTCCGAACTGGACGCCGATGGCAGGCAGCTTCGCGTTGTCCGCTTCACGGATTACACCGGTGAGAAAGTCCGCAGCATGTGTCCCTCCGCGGCGGAACTTCGGTCAAAATGGTCCGACGCGGACCAGCGTGCAGAAATTATTCGTGCGCTTGAAGAGCGTGGGATCACTTTGGATGAACTCATCACGGCCTCTAACCAGCCCGACGCTGACCCGTTTGATCTTCTCTGTCAGGTTGCCTTCAGCGCGCCCGTTCGCACACGCCGAGAGCGTGCCGAACGGCTTCGCAAAGAGCAAAAGGCCTTCTTCGAGCGGTACTCCGAGAAGGCGCGGGAAGTCTTGCACGATATTCTCGATAAGTATGTAGACTATGGCACCGCGCAGTTTGCCATCCCGGAAATCCTGAAAGTGCCGCCTATTTCAGATCGCGGGAGTGTGATGGATATTTCGCAAATGTTCGGCGGTGCGGAGAATCTGAGATCGGCGATCAACGAATTGCAAGCGCTTTTGTACGCAGCTTAATTCAGGACCTATGCCAAAACACAAGGAACTTGCTCAGTCCACCGCCCAGCAACTCGTTTCTATTGTTAAATCCTGCCGCGACATCATGCGCAAGGACAAGGGTCTCAACGGCGATCTTGACCGCCTGCCGATGCTCACCTGGATCATGTTCCTCAAATTCCTTGATGATATCGAAACCACTCGCGCCGAGGAGGCGAAGCTTTCTGGCAAGCGCTTCCGTCCGGCAATCGAACCGCCCTACCGCTGGCGCGATTGGGCCGCGAACCCGCAAGGGATCACCGGGCCAGAGCTAATCGCTTTCATCAATCAGGACGAAGCTATTCGCCCGGACCGCAAGCGGGGCGAGGGCCTCTTTGCCTATTTGCGCTCACTGCGCAGTGCCAACGGTGACCGCCGCGACGTAATCGCCAAGGTTTTCCAGGGCACGTTCAACCGCATGACCAACGGCTATCTTCTCCGCGATGTCATCAACAAGGTTAACGAAATCCACTTCACGTCCAAGGATGAAATCCACACCCTCGGCTTGCTTTACGAATCCATGCTCCGGGAGATGCGAGACTCAGCAGGTGATTCGGGCGAATTTTATACACCGCGTCCAGTCGTCAAGTTCATCGTCTCCGTCATGAATCCCCGCCTCAGGGAAACCATCCTTGATCCGGCGGCAGGCACAGGCGGGTTTTTGGTCGAAGCGTTTACTCATCTTCAGAAGCAATGTAAAAAGACGGAAGACTTCAACCATCTGCAAAGAGGCACGCTCTTCGGAATCGAACCGAAGCCGCTTCCTTACTTGCTGTGCAGATGAATCTCTTGCTTCACGGCCTCGAATCGCCCGACATTGACCCGGAAAACGCTCTGCGGTTTCCTCTGCGCGAAATTGGGGACAAAGACCGCGTGGATATCATCATGACCAACCCGCCATTTGGCGGCGAGGAAGAACGCGGCATCCTTTCCAATTTCCCCGAGGACAAAAAGACGGCGGAAACCGCTCTGCTGTTCTTGCAGCTCATCATGCGCAAGCTTCGCCGTCCCGTGGCCGGTGCAAAACCTGGACGGTGCGGCATGGTCGTGCCGAACGGCACCCTCTTCGGCGACGGTGTATGTGCCCGCATCAAGGAAGAACTCCTCAAGGAATTCAATCTCCACACCATTGTCAGACTGCCGAATGGCGTGTTCGCTCCCTATACCAGCATCCCGACAAATCTGCTTTTCTTTGACCGATCTGGGCCGACGAAAGAAATCTGGTACTACGAGCAACGCCTGCCCGAAGGCCGCAAGACCTATACGAAAACCCAGCCCATGCGGTTTGAAGAATTCGAGACCTGCCTCGTTTGGTGGAACAAACGCGAAGAGAACGACCGAGCCTGGAAAGTCCAGACGTCCGACGTTCTCAAGTATGACACGGAGGGCAATCTCGTATCCGCGAACCTCGACATCAAAGACCCGAATGCCAAGGAGGACTTCGACCACATGCAGCCGGAAGTGTTGATTGAAGACATCCTGAATAAGGAAAATCAGTTTATTGAGATTATCGGCGACATAAGACGGACGCTGGCGCAAGCGAAATGAGCGCCCATTACCCTTCAACGTGTCTGAACGAAATTGTGACGCCTGTCGAGCGACCCACAACCCCGCTGGCCGGTCAGATTTATCGCCAGCTCGGGGTACAGCTCTGGGGCCGAGGTGCGTACGAGCGCGAGGAATTGGAAGGCAGCCAGACGAAGTACAAGACTCTCTCCCGAGTTGAAACAGGAGACATCATCGTCAACAAAATATGGGCGCGAAATGGAAGCGTTGCGGTTGTGCCCTC
The DNA here is from genome assembly GCA_049787175.1 of Candidatus Acidiferrales bacterium. Lineage (GTDB taxonomy): Bacteria > Acidobacteriota > Terriglobia > Acidiferrales > UBA7541 > DAHUXN01. The sequence continues at coordinate 24,645 of JBAQYT010000040.1, forward strand.
CGAACTTTCGGGTTGTTATGTCTCAGGTGAATTTCCAACCTTCGCGCCGCTGCCGGATAAACTCGAACCGGCGTGGTTTCACTGGTACACCAAAACCCCGGCCTTGTGGCAGCAATGCGACGAGAAGTCGCGCGGAACCAGTGGCAAAAATCGTATCAGGCCCGAAAAGTTCCTGGAAGTTGAAATCCCGCTCCCTCCTCTCGATGAACAACACCGCATCGTCTCCCTCATCGAGCAGTTGGCCGCGAAAGTAGAAACGGCCCAAGCCCTCAGACACGAAACAGCCGATGCAGCACAGAAGCTCGTGGGTGTTGAAATCCAGAGTCTTTTTACCGCGCCACCTCCCGGGTGGAGCAGTGGATACTTAGGTGATTATATCTCGGACGCATGCTACGGCACCTCTGAAAAAACAACCGACGACCCGTCAGGCACGCCCATCTTGCGAATGGGAAACATCCAGAACGGACGCTTGCTGACCAGTGACCTCAAGTACCTTCACATAACTCCGAAAGAATATCCAAAACTCTTCCTGCAAAAAGGGGACATCCTGGTGAATAGGACCAACAGCGCCGAGTTGGTCGGCAAGTGCGCGGTGTTCGATTTGGACGGGGAATTCGGATTCGCCTCTTACATCATCAGGCTTCGATTGGATACGTCGCGAGCTCTCCCCCAGCTTGTGGCTTCCTACATCAATTCCCCGCCGGGCAGAGCCTATATGTTTAATGAACGAAAACAGATGACTGGACAGGCAAACGTCAATTTACAGAAGCTCAGAGCGTTGCCGATTTCGCTGCCATCTTTATCCGAGCAGGCTCGACTGCTAGCCCATCTTGGCGATCTCGAATCGAGGGTAGACGGTTTGAAGAGACTCCAGTCCGAAACCGGGGCCGAACTCGACGCTCTCATGCCCTCCATTCTCTCCAAAGCCTTTCGCGGCGAACTATGAATGCGCTCGCTCTCGTACTAACAAAAGATCAGATTGCTGCCGCTGGACAACTTTACGGTCATCTCCGACAATGGCAAGCGTCCGAGGGGAGCGCTCGATGCCCTTTCGGAGGGATGGCTTCACTGAACGGGTAGGACGGGTTGCGTGATGGTGTTTAACCGTGGAGTCCAGATGAGCAACACCGCAAAAATCAGAGTCCAAGATACAAAAGGGAACACGATCACCGCCGTTTGCGAAGGATGCAGCAGGGAAACGGTCCATGCAGTTTTGACGGACATTCGATCAGAAGACCAGAGTCCCGATGGTGATATTCAAGTCTGGGAAGATTACCTGACGATACGGTGCAGAGGGTGCGGAACCGTAAGTTTCTGCCACGAATCTACGTGCTCTGAGGACATCGGACCTGACGGCGAACTCATCACCACGAGGACTCTGTTTCCTAGTCGCATAGCCCGGCGGCCTCCGCTCCGCGATCTCTATCACCTACCGTCAGAGTTGCAGAACGTTTATAAAGAAACCAGAGCGGCGCTCATGCACGGCTTGCCAATCCTCGCAGGCATCGGCATCCGCGCGATAGTGGAGACCGTGTGCAACGAAAAACGCTGTTCACGGCGGAACCTGGAAGGGAAGATTCAACAACTTGTGGATACAGGCGTCATAACGCGAGTCGATGGCGACATCCTTCACGATTTACGATTCATGGGCAATGAGGCTGCACACAAAACGAAGGCGCACGAGCAGGAGGAACTGAATCTCGCTTTCGACGTGGCAGAGCATCTTCTGGACTCAGTGTATCTGCTGCCGAAGCGAGCGACGCACCTGCCCAGTCGGTCCCGGACATCGAGGCGGGCCGACACAGACGAAGAAGTGTGACTCGCGCGACGAGAGAGATTTAGCGTGAATACTTCCGTTCGATACGAGGTTCCTGAGTGCATCCGCACGCAGTGTAGCCAAGCGAAATACTCCAAGTGGCTGCGCATCAAATCGCCACTGGGGAGCACCAGCTTGCTGCACGGATTCGCCAGAATCTATCTGACCTATACCACACCAGAGCACAAAGGAGGCAAGTACATCGCGATTCGCATTTACTAGCGTCGCCAGACCCAACGTATTCAAGCTATCCCCAGAATCCAACCCTCAATTTCCGCCAATTTTCTCTCATGCGCCGTCAGGTTTGGAATGAAAAATCGTTGCAGGTTGCCGTCCAGGTCGCCTTGGCGCAGCCATTCTGCGGCGGCATAGGCATCCTGCTGGTCGGAATTGCGGCCAGCACGCGGGAAGCTGTGGCTCCACAGCGCGGGATAAACCTCGACGACAGCCGATCTGCTCGGCGGCATCATCCAACCATCGAACGGCCAGAAATGCGTCCGATCTCCGACCCGATTGCGGAGATAGCGCAGCCAAGGGATTCCAGCATGGGTGGATTTGGCGACTGATCCGGGCACATCAAAATGAAAGACCGATTTTGCACCCGCGCGCACTTCCGTGATTCGCCTCCAGCGAGAATCACCACAGCGAGCAGCACCGTTTCCACACTCGCCTTCACGAACGAAATCGACGTAGGTGTTCTTCTCGTCTGTCGGCCAGTGCTCTTGAAAATCGTCCAGGAAAGATGGCCAGTCGCGGGGCAGGCCGTATTTCTCGAAATATCGCAGCGGGAACGAAAACCCGTGGTCAATACCCACCAGCGTAAGGGATGTCTCTGAGAGCCTCTCTACCAGCCACTCAGCAATTGCCTTGCGTGTCCAGTACTTGCGAAGGCTGGGAGGCGGCGCAACTTCGCGCGGTTCGCTCGAATGATCCGCCGCATAGGCGCGCAAGCCCTTGAGGCTAGAGTCGCACGTTTGCGCCCCGGAATAGTCGACGCCGATATACCGATTGAAAGCAGTCTTCACCTTCGTTCACCCGACTCTTGTTGCGATTCGCGGAACCTGCTGAGTCTACCTCAATGACATCGTCGCGATGAGCCTTTGGCGGCTTCCACTAGCAACGGTCGCGCCAGATAAACGGCAACCTGTCACGCCCGTTGCAACCCTCTCCAGCCGCAAAGCCGCAATCAGTGAGTTACTTCGTCTTTGTCCTTCCCGTGAGTCCGTTTCGATTCGGTCCCTGTGCCTGGTTGAAGGGACCGAATCTCAACTCACCGAAAGGACAAGAAAATGAAATCAGAACAAATCACACAAATCACAAACAAGGCAATCGAGGAGCTAGTCTCGGCACTCAATTCCGGTCGCAGTGAAGCTCTGACGAATTATCTCGCAGCAATGGGCAGATTCCACCGCTACAGTTTTTTCAACGTGATGCTAATCGCGCGAGCGTGCCCCCATGCAACACACGTGGCGGGGTATCAGACCTGGAAATCCTTGGGACGTTACGTCAAGAAGGGTGAAAAGGGAATCATGATCCTTGCGCCTGTTTTTCGTCGCCGCAGGGACGAAAAGGATGAAACAGAGAATGCCAAGTCGCATTGCGACGATTCCCACGCGCTGACGGGCTTCCGTGCTGTTTATGTTTTCGATGAGAGCATGACCGCAGGAAATGCGTTGCCCCAAATCGGCAGCATCAACGGCGATCCGGGTGCGCATCGCGAGCGACTCGAACAATTTGTTTGGGAGCAAGGCATTGCACTGGAGTATTCGGAGGACATCGCGCCCGCGAAGGGTACCTCAGAAGGCGGGAAAATCAAGCTGCTTCCCGGCCAGTCCCCGGCTGAAACTGTGGCGACGCTGGTACATGAGCTAGCCCACGAGCGGCTTCACCGCGCCGAGCGCCGCGCAAGCACAACGAAACGCATCCGCGAGACAGAAGCCGGGGCCGTTGCATTCGTGGTTTGCCAGGCCATCGGCCTTGAAACCGGAACGGCGAGCGCGGATTACATCTCATTGTGGAATGGCGACGCCGCTGTTTTGCTGGAAAGTCTCGAACTCGTACAGCGCACGTCTACGGAAATCATCGCGGCCATCGCCCCGGACAAGCCTCTGCCTCCCGAGGGTGGAGGCTAGGCTGTCGTCTCCGCCATGGCAAGCTCTTTTTCAACGACCTCTTTGTGCGTCTGCGCAAATTTGGCTTTTGCCTCGATGCCCAGGCGTCCTGCGTAATAAAGCAACTTGTCGACGCTCTTGTTCGCAATCTTCCCGTTGAGCAATTCGCTCACACGCGGCTGAGGTTCCCCGAGTATCGCTTGCAGTTCCTTCTGTGAATACTTCTCCGAGTACCTCAGGATTGCCTGATACAGCTCGGCCTTGAACTTCAGCGCCGTTGCAAGCTCCGGCGAAAAGCCGAGGTCATCGAGCACGCTCCCCCGCGTTGCATGGGTAGGTTTGTTAGCTGCGCTTTTCACGTTTCTTCTCCTCGGCCAAACGCGCCTTCACGGCTTTGAGCCGCTGCTTTGCTTTCTCAAAATCCTTTCTCGGCATCTCGCGACTTTTCTTCTCGAAGCAATGGAGAACATAGATCACGTCTTCTATCCTCGAGAGGTAAACGACGCGATACCACGCTCTCTGATCTTGGTCCCGCAGTTCAAAGACGCCCGGGCCTACCGAAGGCAACGGCCTATAGTCTCTTGGTCTCTCGCCTTGCTGGAGCTGCCATAACTCAAATCCCAGGTTCTGCGTGACCTCTTCCGGGAAGGCCTTAAGAACCTCCCTTGAGTCACCCTCCCAAGCGACGGTCGCGAGTTTGGTCTTTTCGGCTTCGTCGCTCACGTGAGGAACTATAGCCGTAAGCTGATTGGAAGTATACAAGTAAATGTATATTTTGTCCAGACGAAAGCAAGGCGAAAGCAAGGCGATCTCATTTGGCTCACACTGGGCACTGACAGAGAAAGGGTAATACCCTCTAGAAAGGGCAATAAAGAGGGTAATAACTTCGGCTGAGCGTCTCCCACCTTGCTGCGGCAATCTGGGGAAGGGCACCTCACTGGCACGGCTTGGTGGATCTGGCCTTCCTCTCTGTTCCCACGGGAAACCTTTTCTTCCCGTTTGTGTTCTATAGATATTGGGTGCTGCCTTAGTTGAGGATGGACTTGTTCCACAACATACCTAGCCAGGCGGCTTAACCGAGACCAAAAATGGGGGACACAATGGCTACCGTGCCTCGAACTCACCAGCTTCTCTTAAACGCCGTTGACCGCCTCGGCAGGCCCATCGAACCATGCGTCTTTACCGTTGCTCAGGAGATTGCTCCCCAAGCACTGGCCTATGCCGAGAACTTCATCGGCGACCCGTGCGTTGCCATGAACCTTTTGGAGGAGGCCGCCGCAACGGTCTCGGAAGTGGTTCGCGCGAAGGAGACCGCACGAATTCCCCCCATCCGAGATATGCGCGCTTACCTCTATCGCGCGTTCTTGCGGAGAATCGGCGAGGAGGAGCGAAGCGAGGTGCGACTGCAAAAAGCCCTTGAGGACGATCTACGTCTCGGCGAAACAATGAGCATCGAGGCTAGAGTTGAGACCAAGCTTGTCTTGAAGCAGGTCCTGAGCATGTGCGATAGGAAGACGCGGGCGATCATTTGGGGGCGAATCGAGGGCCGTTCGTGGGATGAGATTTCCTATGATGTAGTCATGTCGAATCATGCGGCCCGGCTGCACTATAGCAAGGCCTTGCGCGCGATCCGCGACGCGCTAAAAACCGACCCACGGCAGTACATCGAAGGAATAAGGCTCGCTGAGCGCGACCAACAGAAGAAATCGTGCTTCATATCTTTGTGGGAAACGGTCACCGCATTTCTGCTTTTTCGGGCGCTTCGGTTAAAGGACATTTGGGCGGTAAGACTACACATCACCTACCATGAAAAGGAAGACATACTTGCCGAAGTGGACAGTATGTTCGCTTAGAAGTTCCACGCTTTGAGGGTTTTCCGCCCAGAGCCGACCAATCAAGAAGAACCCGGAGACACTTCTTCAAAAAATCCCCTCTGTAGATATGAGGGGAATTCTCGCCGGTAATTTCCCCATACGCCCAACGGAGCCGTCCCACTTCGGTGAACCGCCAGGCGTCGCGTTCGGCTGACCGACGACCAGCCGCCCGCGAAGGGATGAACCTCCTGTTTGGAGATTGCGTCGAGGTGTGCCTGGCTGATCCCCAGGGGCCCTCGCACCCTCCCGGAGTTCTTCCCCAATCCGTCTCCCGAATGGAGGGGGAAACATGGTCGCAAATGCACTGCTTGTGGCGGTCGCCATTCTTCTTGGGTATCTGTTTTGGCTCATGGGAGAGTTGAAGTTTCTCGCTCACTATCGAAACGTTCTCTTTCACTTCTACGGCAACATCATTTTGGCATGGTTCGGATTCTTGTTCCTGAACGTATTCGCTGCGGTCTATCTGATCGAGCGCAAGTTTTTCCTCAAGGACACAGGACGCAAATTGTGGCACGTGGACACGCAGGCGAATCGCGGCTACGTCCATGTGCCGCGTCCCGATGAGGACGAGGATCGCTTCTGAAATGGCGCGCGATTTCAGTCCCGATTTGGACAGCTTTCGCGAAGCTGAAAGAGTGGCCCGCGAGAAGCCCCAAGAATCGCGTCGAAGCGAGCCCGCTCACGACTCAAAGCAGCGGGAGGAAAGTAGGACTCCGTCGCGGTTGCCGGAAGTCCAAGAGAGTCGTCCTAGGGAGGTTCCGCCGAAAGAGACTCGCACCGTTCTTTACGACCGCTATCGAGCCTATGACTTGCGTGAGTCCGAGGCGCAAACACTCACCGATCTGGGCAAGTTCCGCGTCGTCGCAGCCGACGATCTTGCGCGTTTCGGATACGACGGCGACAAAGGGCGCATGGAACAGGAAACAACAAACTTGATTCGGCAGGGATTGGTCGAGGAGAAACGAGTCGAAGTCTCTCTCAGCAAGACAACCAGAATGTACACGCTGACGAAGCCGGGCCGGAGTCTCTTGCTGACGTCGGGTCGAGTTGCGAGGGGGCAGGAAATCTACTCTGGTTTCGTAAAACCGAGAGAGGCCAAGCACGATAGCGAACTCTATCGCCTCTATCAAAAGGAATCCTCTCGGATTGAGGTGCGCGGCGGCAAAGTGCGCCGCGTTGTTCTCGACTACGAATTGAAGAGGAAAGTGAACCGAGACCTCATGCGGCTGGGCCGTGAGAAAGACGACCCTGCCAGTAAACCGGAAGTGGCCGAGCGGTATGGTTTGCGCGCCGTTCATGGCCGCATTCCGATACCCGATATGCAGATTGAATACGAGATGCCGGAACAGGGGATTGCACGCGTGAACTTGGAGCTGACAACCGAGGACTACCGGCCCCGCCAGCTCGCCGAAAAAGCCCGCGCTGGATTCACGATGTACAGCCACGGAGACGATGCGTCTCGCGTGCACCGAATCTTGAACGACCGGGAACTGACTGCGGAGATTCTTTCGCTATGACGATTCCTCGGGATCAGATCGAAGCTCTCAAGGCTTTCGGATACACCGAGGACGAGGCTCAGTTCCTATACCTTGTGGCGACTCATTCCGGGTACTTCCTCGCGCGTCAGTTTCTTAATTTCGTTGGAGCAAAGCGCGGCTATCGCACACATTCGCTCACGCAAAAGCTCATTACCCAGGGCCATGCCACGATGCGGGAATATCGGCGGAATGGGTGCATCTACCATCTCTATTCCCGAAAGCTGTACGCGCAGATCGGACGCGAGAATCTTCGCAATCGCCGCAGGCATCGGCTGGAGGCCATCAAGACCCGGCTTTTGAGCCTCGATTTTATTCTTGCGAACCAGGGTTATCAGTACCTCGAAAGCGAACCCGAGAAGGTCGCCCATTTCACTGAGGAACTCCGCATCCCAAAACCGTGCCTTCCGGTGAAGCTGTACACAGGTGGGCCGAAGAGCCAGCCAACGCTTCGATATTTCGTGGACAGATTTCCGCTGTTTTTCAGTTCTCCCGCCTCTGGCACTCCCCCTGTGGTCACTTTTTCCTACGTCGATCCGGGCCTCGAAAACCTGACTGGATTTGTTACGCATTTGGTCCAGTACCAGCCACTGTTCCGTGAGCTTTCGAGCTTCCAGTTCCTCTACATTTCGAACGCTCCAGTGCACTTCGAAAAGGCCACGGAATTGTTCAGGTCTCTTGTGAAGGTTCCGCTCGAATCCGACATCGCTACGGACCTCATTCGGTATTTCAAAACGCAGACCATTTGGGAGACACCTGAATTCGGGTCGCTCGCCAAAAGCGACCTCTTATTTCTGAATCAGGCGAAACAGAGATTCAAGGGAGAGCGATTCGAGACGCTACTAAGGAACTGGAAGGCGGCACGAATCACGGAAGCCGAAATCCGGGCCGAGTTTCCGGCGAGGACCGAAGAGCGCAAGGTTTACTTCGACACTTATTTGGTGCCAAAGCAGCCCGATTTTCGAGCGAAAGACGATGAAGCTGCCTGAACGGTACAGGAAACCGCTGTTCGGGGAGGGGTTCCGTTTGCGTTTCAGCTTGAGGACCGGCGAAGCCTAGAAAGGCCAAAGAGATGGAGCGGCGAGGAGCAAGAAATGCGACGGGGCAAAGACACGTACTTGGGCGGGAGCGACCCCACTTTTCGGCCATTCGGCCTGCAAAGTGACCCGTGGGGTCGCTCCCGCCCATCGGCGCTGGTAATCGCGCCGCATGTCTTCGCCCCGTCGCCACAAGGAGAAAAAGAGGGGGAAGAAACCAATGCCAATCGTTCAGAGGGAACCAACCATCGTGAAGCGCGAAATCCGTCTCGAACAGCCTGTCAATGAACTGCTCGACGACTATGCAAAGTTCATCGAAAGCCGACCGGATCATGTCGTCAATTCAGTGCTGAAAAAGATGCTCTCAAAAGACCGAGATTACAAACGCTGGAAAGGCCAGCGGACCAGTGCCGAGACGCCATCTCTGGCGGGTCGAAAGGCGGGTGTTTAATGACCGACATTCTCGAATATCGGCATTCCATTGCTGGCGTGCTGGCGCTTGCGACTGGGCTCACGCTCTTCTACCTGTACCCGTTCCCTGAGTCGAACATCTTTCTGCGGGTGATTTTTCGCCGCGCACCGGAGGCGTATCTCAGTTTCAAATACCTCACCCTCGCGATGCTATATACGCAACCCCTTGGCTGGCCTATTCCGTGGTTCTTTCGGGCGTCTACATCTTCACGCTGAAACTGCGGCGGCCCGATAAACCAGGACGCCTGCCGCGTTACCCCGAACCGCGTAAGCGCGACCAGCTCTTCCTTGTCGCTGGAGAGGTTCACAACCCGCGCAAACCGACGCCTTCCCCGAACCCTAAATGGCTTGTGATTCCTGAGAGGGGTCTCTATACGGGCATTGCCATTCTTGGTGCTGTTGGGACCGGCAAAACTAGCTGCTGCATGTATCCGTTTGCGGACCAGATCCTCGCGTATCAGGCACACGACCGGGCCAAGCGGATCGGAGGGTTGATACTCGAAGTGAAAGGCGACTTCTGCCATAAGGTGCGAGGAATTCTCCAGAGACACAAGCGAGAAGAGGATTATGTCGAAGTCAGCCTTGATTCGGAGTATCGCTACAACCCGTTGCACAACGACCTCGACGCCTACGCGCTGGCCTACAGCATTGCATCGCTTATGAACAACCTGTTTGGCAAGGGGAAGGAACCCTTCTGGCAGCAAGCCTACACGAACCTTGTGAAGTTCATCATCCTGCTTCACAAAGTGGCCTTCGATTACGTGACCTTGTTCGATGTCTATTACTGCGCCATCTCGCCTGAGATTCTTGAGCAGAGAATCAAGCAGGCGGAAGAGATGCTTCTCGACCGGCATTTCATTCTGATTCCGAAAGCCGTTTACCAAGAACATGTCGAATCTCTTCTCGACATCGATTTTGTCCCGGACGAGAACAAAGAGAAGGAACTGTATCGAGCCGAAGCGACGCCCGAGATCGAGCGTCAGCTCAAGAAGCACGGGATCGAGTATCAAAAGGAGACCGTTGCAGCACCCGAAAAAGCCGACCCGGATAAGAGGGCCAAACTGGAAGCGGTAAAGCGCTGGTTTCACAATGACTGGCAACGGATCGAGCCCAAGCTGAGAACCTCGATTGTCGAGGGAATTTCGGTATTCCTTTCGCTCTTCGACGACAACCCGAAAGTGAAGCGGGTTTTCTGCCCTCCTAAGGAGTGCTTCGACCCTCAAGCGAACGCCGATTTCAAATACGGCAGACCCCTGCCTTCATTCTCCTGGCTTATCGAAAACGGCAAGGTCTGCGCACTTAATTTTCCGATCAGCATGAACCCCGGGTTGGCGAAGGCCATCGGCGTGATGATGAAGCTCGAGTTCGAGCGCGCCGTTGTGAATCGTGTGCCCAGGATCGAGACCCATCCCGAGCAGTATTTCCGGCAGGTGCTCTTCCTGTGTGATGAGTACCAGCATTTCGCGACAGTAGGGGAGAACGAGCCGACCGGGGATGAAAAGTTCTTCAGCCTGTCGCGCCAGCCGAAGTGCATTGCGATTGTTGCTACGCAGAGCATCAGCTCGCTCAAGTCTGCCTTGCCGGGTGAGACTTGGCGCACTCTCTTGCAGACGTTTCGGACGAAGATTTTCCTCGCCTTGTCAGACGACTTTTCTGCGAAGACGGCAAGCGAGCTTTGCGGGCGGGAAGACCAACTCAAGGTCGCCTACAACTTTTCGGAGACCGGGCACGATACACGAGTCAATTTCGTGACCGGGAAAGCCCTCTCGAACAAGGCCAACATCACGACCTCGAAGAGCTATGTCCAGCAGAGTGATTTCCGCTTCGATACGAAGACGTTCACTGAGTTGCGAAACGCACAGTCCATCACGATCGCGTACGACGGCATCAATCCGATGCCGCCGATGTTCTGTTACCTCAAGCCCTATTACAACGACCCGAGCAAATCGTATTTTCGGCAACTTGCGGACGGGGAACTGTGATCGGCAATCGAAGTGTCTTGTTAGGAGGTTTTATGGCTGAGGCGGCGATTGAATTTGAACCCCTGTTGGACAGCGAAGAAGCTGCCAAGCTGCTGGGCAACATTCACGTCAAAACCCTCCAACGCTATGCGCGCCAAGGAAGCCTGCCCGGTTATCGGATCGGAGGGCACTGGTTCTTTCGCGCATCGGAACTGGACTCGTGGCTACGATCTCAGTTAAATTCGTCTTGCCATCCGTGCCGCACGAACTAGGAGGAATTCCGAATGTTCAAGCGAGCACGGTATCAGTTTGGTTGGCTACGTAGAAAGCACCGCAGGCGAGGCCCCGACGTTTGGGTATGGACCTATCGGTCCAAGGCATCAAGCGGCGGGCGAAAGGAAAACTCGGTGATTGTGGGAACGGTGCTGAAGTATCCCTCGAAAGCCGAAGCTTGGAAGGCGACAGAAGGAATGCGCCTTTCGATCAATGAGCCCCAGCTAGCCGAAGAGGTGATGTTCGGAGCGGTTATGGACCGTTACATCCGAGAGGCAATTCCCGCGCGGCGTTCGACCCAGAGTCGGTACAAATCCTGGATCAAGAATTACATCAGGCCGCGTTGGAAGGAAGTTCCCCTCGCAAGGATGAAGCCTCTCCCGGTCGAGATGTGGATTGAGAGCCTTAGCCTTGCCCCGAAGAGCAAAGGGCATGTTCGTGGAATGATGCACATTTTGTTCAACTGGGCGATGCGGTGGGAGCTGATTCCATTCCAAATTAACCCCATGAACCTCGTTCACATCAGGGGTTCGTCAAAGCGCGAACGCGAACCTCGAACGCTTACCATCGAGGAATTTCGCCGATTCATCGAGCATGTGCCCGAATCGTGTCGGACCATGTGCATCGTGACGGCTTGTCTCGGGCTTCGAGTGAGCGAAACGCTGGGTCTCAAGTGGGGAGATTTCGATTGGAATGATCTGCGAGTAAAAATCCAGCGTTCATGGGTCGCTGGAGTCGAAGACGATGTGAAGACCGTGTATTCAAAGAGATGGATGCCCGTTGATCCGATCCTTGCCGAGCTGTTACAACAGCACAAGACAAGGGCAACTCCGAACGCAAAGGATACCGATTGGCTCTTTGCCAACCCGGAGAGTGGAAGACCGTACTGGCCTGGACGCCTACAGGAACACTATCTCGTTCCTGCGGGAACTGCGGCTGGAATCGGGCGCGTCGGCTGGCATACGTTTCGTCACACATATTCGACTCTATTGCGGGCGTTCGGTGTGGACATAAAGGTGCAACAAGAACTGTTGCGCCACGCCGACATTCGAACAACCATGAATATCTACACGCAGGCAGTCCCACAAGCTTTGCGGGAAGCACACGGGAAGGTTGTAGAAATGTTGGTGCCGATGCGGAAGGCGGGATGAAAAACGAGGCAGCTTTAGGGCAGCATTAAGCGTTCCTTTGAGTGCTAAGCCGTTTCTTTCCGTTTCGCAGAGTTCTTTATAAGTCTTTGAGAATACTGGAAATGCGGATTTCGATCCCCACCGCCCCTACCAACCATCTCTCTGGTTGGTGGGTGCTTAGCAAAAGCGCGCGGGGGCAAAAAGGGGCAGATTCACTGGACGACCCCGTTCGGCTTCATTTTGGGCGGCGCGAGTGACAATCGGGATTCGAAGGGATGCCTGGGTTTGAGAGGTATCATTGTGTACTTTGAAGTTGCTGGTAGAGGTTGGAACTGGCCCTGCTGGTCCCACCAAATACCATCAGCCGCTACTGTGACAAGCTGTGACAAAATACTGTGACAGCACAAGGGGAAGACGACTCAGCCTCCTATTTCGGAAGGCTGAGACTTTTCGGGTGCGATGGCTGCGATGATTTCGGCGGCGGTGCGCTGAACGATTTCGAGGCTCTCAAACAAAACAGCGGCGTCACTATTCCAGAGCGAGATGTAATCCGCGCTCGCTGTTCCAACATCTAAGCCGATAGCTTGGCACACTACAAACGAAACGGCCTCGGCTTCCGTCTCGCGGACGCGCTTCGTTGTGTTTGCGCGTCGCTCCGTGCGGTGTAGTTTTTCGTGAGCAACTTCATGAGCGAGCGTCGCCACGGTCTCGGCGGCCGTCATGCCGGGTAGTAGCCTGATCTTTCCACCTTCTGAAACGCCCTTCGCTGGCGCGATGTCCTGCGAATATTCCAGCGCAATGCCCTGCTCGCTAACGAATTGTTCGAGCCGCTCGCGATAATCGGCTGGATCGCCACTTACACTGCCAATTTCCGGTAACGGAGCACCGTCCGTTTGAGCCACGTCGAACACGTAGATTGAACGAAAGCCTGCTGCTGGGCGCTGTTCATCGCTTACGCGCTCGTCGGAATCTTTCGAACGAGGCCGGAGAATCGGCGCAAGAATCATGATTCCTGTTTCGCCTTTCTTGACGTAGCGACCGAGCGAACGCCATGTCTGATATCCCGCCACATGCGTTGCTTGTGGGCATGCTCTTGCGATGAGGAGAACATTGCACAGGCTATATTTGCGGAATTTGGCTACTGCTGAAAGATAGTTCGTCAGAGCTTCGCTGCGACCGGCATTGAGCGCCGCAACTAATTCCTCGATGGCCTTGCTTGTGATCTGCTTGATTTGTTCTGATTTCATTTTCTTGTCCTTTCGGTGAGTTGAGGTTTGGTTCCTTCAACCAGGCGCAGGAACCAAATCGAGACGCACTCACCGAAAGGACAAAGAGGAACTGGTTCGCAGTTGGCGGCTGGAGCGAGTTGCAATGGGCGTGACAGACCGGTCTTTGTCTGGCGCGATCGTTGCTAGCGGAAGGCCGGAAAGGGCCCAAATAACCAATTCACAGAGGGATGGACGAAAGGCAAATCGAAGGAACGGTAAGGGATGATTCGACTCCCACACGCTTCCGCCACATCTCTTCGACGCGACGGATGTTGCACCTTCAAGAATCTGGGCTGCGTGTTTGGAATCAGTCGTTCCTCGACAGCCTTTCAGTATTGACTTGTCGAGTTTAACGCAGCCCCGGATGCCTCACATAGGCATGTGGAATTCGCCAACGGATTGCTGCTACTTGATGTTTGGATTGTAGAATACGACCATCCGGGCATCAGCCTTTCCGGGTTCCACCAAGAAAGGCGCCACCGAATCGTATCCCAAATCTTTTCCGGTCAAATACGGCGCATAAAACATAAAATGCCCGGGAACATGGACCGTTCCGCCGTCGGGAGTAGGGCCCAACCGGTTGTCGCTTGACAACATGTACTCGACACCCGGCCTGCTGGGCGCTTTGAAGCGACCATCCTTGTATCCATCAGCAATATCCGTCCTAATCTCTGCCTCGGATCTGCCCTTGGCGCGGAGTTCTGCCTCGTACAGGTCAACGAGCAAAAGCGTCTTACTGCCTTCGGAGTCGTAACACGTCGGCTCGATGGTCGTTTCGGTCGGCTTTACGAAATGCCGGCCCACAAGGCAGCTCACACCGTTGATGCCTTCGCGGGCTTTCTCGTAGCCGTTGGGGCCAAGAACATAAACGGTGGCCTTGTCCCTTACGCCTGATGGGCCGGCGCTCAAGGCGATGGAGATCTGCTCGTCGCGCGGCATGGAAGCGTCCATTACTTTGGGAAGTTGATCAAAAGGGACTTGCGCGGCAGCAATGCTTGATAGAGCGCCAAGGGACAAAGCACCCGCAAAAATCGTCATCATCCATCTTATAAGCTTCATATTCACTCCTTTCGTTCGCAGAAAGTCGTCCTGTCTCCAAGCTAAAGATAACCGAGCCGAACTGCGGCTGCTTCTCCTTAATCTGTAGCAAGAGCGCTTTTTACGGTGAACCGAAGGCCTTGAGCGGCAGACGGAAGCCACGCAACCGTGTCTGTGAGCTAGAATACGGATTGTGCTGAAGCGCGACGATCTTGGTTTTCCCACCTTCTGGACAGTTCAGATTACCGCCTGGGTCTGTTTCTATCTGTGGGGATCGATTTCCCTGCTTCCTTTTCTGCGCCAGCCCGGCGCGCTGCGCGGGAACACGGTGTTTTTCGTTTCGTTGTTTACGGCTAGCTCCCTGCTGCGTCCCGTTTGCCGGTCCTTGATGCGCCATGCTTACTCGTGGATTGCGCTGGAAATGCGGGCGTTTGTTTGGTCCCTGTTCGGGGGAATCATCGCCGGTTATGTGATCGAGTTTGCAACATTCCCTCATCGCCCGGTGAGTTGGCCTGACTGGCTTGCCGATTCTGTGCGGTCCACGTTCATTCTCTTTGTGTGGTGCAGCCTGTACTTCAGCATCAAACTCTGGCAGCAGTCCATCCGGGAGGGAGAAAGGCTGCTGCGCGCCCAAGCCGAAGCGCGTGACGCCCGGCTCACCGCTTTGCGCTATCAGCTCAATCCGCATTTTCTATTCAACTCGCTGAATGCTGTGTCCACGCTTGTCCTGGAAGGGAATCCTCCGGCGGCGACGCGCATGCTTGCGCAGATCGGCGACTTTCTCAGAACGATTCTGGACAACGAAGCTGCGCCGGAGACGCCGCTTTCTCAGGAGATTGCCTTCGCCGAACAATATCTGGCGATTGAGCAAACCCGTCTCGGCCCCCGGCTGCGGGTTGATATGGCAATCTCTCCGGAAACTTTGGACGCGCTTGTGCCAAGTATGTTGTTGCAACCGCTCATCGAGAATGCTGTGCGACACGGCGTCGCTCCTCTAGTGGAGGGCGGAACGATTCGCATCGAAAGCAAACTTAGGGGCGCCCAATTGATGATCAAAGTCCAGAATTCAGGGCCTGCCAACTCTCGCCTCGCTCCGCCAAGCGACTCTGCCAGCGGGATCGGGATCAGCAACACCGCCGAGCGTTTGAAAACGCTCTATGCGGCTGGTCATAAACTTGTGCTGCAATGGCCTGAAAAAGGCGGATGCGAAGTCACTGTAGAACTGCCTGTCCGGAAGAATGTCCAGCCTCAGGGGGCCGCATCGTGCGAGCGTTGATCGTTGACGACGAACGCCTGGCTCGCCGCGGCGTCGTTCTGAGGCTCCGGAAATTCAAGGACATCGAGGTTGTCGGCGAATGTGCGGACGGCCTGTCGGCGGTGGAGAAAATTCTCGAGCTTTCACCCGATATTGTCTTCCTCGATATACAAATGCCCGGCATGGATGGCTTTGAGGTCCTCCGCGCCTTACCCCAAAAAAATCTTCCTGGCGTAATCTTCCTCACGGCCTACGAACAGCACGCCTTGCGGGCATTCGAAGTTCACGCACTAGATTATCTTCTCAAGCCTTTGGACGACGAGCGGTTTGCGGCAGCTGTAGACCGTGCCCGTAAGCTGAATGATTCGACGTCACGGATTCGAATAACGGGGCGAATCCTGCAGATGCTTGGACGAGCCTCCGAGAAACATGCTTCGCGCTTCATAGTGCGCACGGGTTCACGCATTCAAATCGTGCTTGTAGAGGATATCGACTGGATCGGCGCGGCCGGAGACTACACGGAACTGCACGTTCGCGGTCGTTCACATCTTTTGCGCGAAACGATGAATTCACTCGTACAGAAACTGGACCCGACGGAGTTCCTTCGGATACATCGTTCCCGAATCGTGCGGACTAGATGCATTGTGGAGTTGCACGCCATCGATAATCGTGAATACTTAGTGAAACTGTCTGATGGGTCGCAGCACCGCTCCAGCCGCACCTATGCCGACAACCTCGACAGGTGGCTGACTCACGGGAAAGCTCAATGAAACGAAATGTGGCTCAGTAAATGATCGGCTCTTAGTTCAGCTCCAGCCATCGGTTCTGTATTTGTTTTCAGCGGTACGAGTGACAGCCCGATGCGCGGACCTCAGGCGTTCATGCGGTATTTCCTGGAACCCCGCTTCGGGATCGCTTCCGAGTTGCCGACAATTCGGAAGTTGTTCGGTTCGGTCGGCGCCGAATCGCGTTCAAGCGAACCTCGATTTCTGAAATTCAAAAGGGTTGAATCAACGGAGATTGCTCAGCAGGACGGCATCGCTGCTAATTTCAGCATGCGCGAGCAATAACTGCTCTCCGTACTTTCGGCGCAGGGATTGGTGTAACCAAGGGAATTATATATTTAGCTTCCTGCTTAGTTCGAGCCGGCCTTAAAGCTGCACGACGCGTCGGTGAGCTTGGTGGGCGCGACGTTGAGCTCCGGCAGATGATTCTTGGCCAGAACAGCGTTGAAGTCGGCGATTTCTTGCTTCTGCATCGCACTCCATGCAGCCACCGTGCGGTTGTAATTGCCGCAGTCGCTTTCCCATGTGGCGACCTGAGTGGGAGTGGGCGCCATGTCGAGGCCCACCTGCATCATGCTGACCATTGTGTTGTAGTCGTCGTTTACTTCAAGGAAGGATTGCAGCTCATTGGGCTTGGGAGTGGAGCGGCGGAAGAAGGAGCCGCTGGCCGGCATCACGCCGCCAATCTTGGTTAGGCTGGCATCAAGCGTCTTGGCCTGCGAGGCGACGTCGCCGGGCAAGTTGCTCTGCATCAGCGACGCAAGTTGCGCCTTGACCATGTTCACTTCGTGGTTGCCTTCGTAACTCTGCTGCATGCCGTGATACGCGAGCATCGTGAGCTGGTTCTGGGCGCGCAGGGCGGCCATAAGCTTGGGGCTCTGGCCGACGCGTGGGTCGTTCATGACGGTTACTTGGCGTGTGTAGACCTGGCCGTCCACGGTGAGCTTGAGCGTATAAACACCCGGAATCACCTGCGGCCCGTGCGGACCAGCAGTAGTTGTACCCGCCACCATGTTCATCTGGTTCTCGATGTCGTGCTGGAAGGCGGGCGGGTCGTCATAGAGCAGGTCCCAGTTGACGCGGTTCTCACCGACGTCGGTTGTCAGCGCGAGCGACTGGGGCGACGCCAGCCAGTAGCGGGGAAACTCTTGGCCCTCGAAGGGCGGTGGCAAAGTGCTTGACATGGTCCGCACCAGATTACCGTCGGCGTCGAAGATCTGGAGCTGAATCGGCCCGTCGGGTTTATGGCTGAGGTAATAATCCAGGGTCACGCCATACGGCGGATTGGGCGCATTAGGCATTTCGACAGAGAAGGGCTGATCCCAATTGCTGTTGATACGGCTGCGGATGGCCTCTTCGGGCTTAAAGAGATAGGCGGAGGAAGAGCTGATCGCCTTAATGTCAGCGGCGATCTCGCGCAGCGGAGTGATGTCGTCGAGAATCCAGAGGCCGCGGCCATAAGTGCCGATAATCAAGTCGTTCATGTGGTAATCGGTGTGGATGGCGAGGTCACGGATGGAAGTGCTGGGCAGATCTTGGCGCAGCGACTGCCAGTGATCACCATTATCGAAGCTGACGTAGACGGTTGTCTCGGTGCCGGCGAAGAGCAGGCCCGGCTGCTTCGGATCGGCGCGCAGAATGTTCACCCAGCTTCCGGTGCGCTCGTCACTCGGCAGGCCGTTCACAATGCTCGTCCAAGTCTTGCCGCCGTCAGTAGTGCGCCAGATGAGCGGCACATCTCCGTCCTCACTGGCGGGCAGGGTTTCGCCGCGCTGGGCGGCGATGCGCGCCGTGACATAGGCCATGTTGACGTCATCGCCGGCTTCGATAGTGCTGAAGTTGGTGTTCGGCAGCACGCCGGTGACGTTGCTGACATTGTCCCAGTGCTTGCCGCCGTCCATCGTGTTGTAGATCTGTCCGTTGGTGCTCACGCTCCAGACCACGCCCTGCTTGACCGTGGAGATAGAGAAGTCGCTGATGGATGGTGCGGGAGGACGGAAACCGCCGCCCTGCTGTGGCTGCGGCTCCGGTTCGGGCGTCCCGCATGCCACCGTTGGTGCGCCCTTTGCGGTGGTGAGATCAGGGCTAAAGGCTTTCCAAGAATGGGCGCCGTCGCGCGTGACCAACAAGCACTGGTAGGCAACGTAGAGGGCGCTGGGATCAAAGACATTGTCAAACTTCTTCTGGAAGTCGCGACCGGAGCGGTATTTTGTGGCATCGGCACCGAAGTTGGGTGCCACGTTCTCCCACTGCCCATTCGTCATATTGATTTTGACCAAGCCGCTGCCGCCCCCACCAGGACCATAGCCGACTGCGTAGAGGATATGCGGGCTCTCGGGATCAGGAGTGATGACGCCGAATTCAGACGAGGGCACGGGGCTCCAATCCGTAAAGTTGAGCTGGCCCCACATGCCTCGGCTCTTTACCATGACGGCACCGGTATCCTGCTGCGAGGTCACGATCCAGTAGGGATACTGGCTGTCGGTAGCGACGTGGTAGACCTGCGATATAGGCTGGGTATACCAGAGACTCCATGTGTGGCCGTCGTCGAGCGTGACACTGGCACCCTGGTCGGCACCGACCAAAATGCGCTTGCCGTTGGTCGGATCGATCCAAATCTTGTGATAGTCCTCTCCGCCGGGCGCGCCCTTAAACGCGTGGAAGCTGACTCCGCCGTCGGTAGAGCGATAGAAGGCCGTGCTGACGGTGTAAAGGATGTCCGGGTTCTCTGGATCCACATAAACGCCACAGCTATATGCGCCCTGGCCATTGGCGATGCGCGTGTCCTTGCCCGCCATATGCTGCCAGGTGTTACCCCCGTCGTCGGAGCGGTACAGTCCTGAGCCGTTTTCAATATTGTTGCCGACGATGTAGATGCGCTTGCCATTGGTGTGCATGGCGATTGCTACGCCGACACGCCCCGGGAAAGCCGGAATCTTGATCTGCGTCCACGTCTGGCCCTCGTCGGTGGATTTGAAGACCAGTGGGGGCTTTGTCTTGGGTCGAGGCCCGGGGCCACCGCCGAAACCGCCCCCTGTGCCCTGCGTGGCTGCCAGCATGACGCTGGGCTCGTCGTATGCGTACTCCACTTCGCGCGTGCCATCGTAGCCGGCGGGCTTGAGGACGTTGGTCCAAGTCTGTCCGCCATCAGTGGAACGATAGATACCGCCGCCGTCGTGCGTGGCATCGCCGAGCGTGGAGGCAATCACCAGGTTGGGATTGGCGGGATCGACCAGGATGCTGTCGATCTTCACGGTGTTTTCCAGGCCGATGTGTTGCCACGTCTTGCCTGCGTCGATGGATTTCCACATACCGTTGCCGAGGCTGCCGCCGATAGGGTCGCCGCCGCCTGCATAAACGATGTTGGGATCTGAAGGAGCAACCTGGATTGCGCCGACGCTATCCACGCTCGTCACTTCGTCGAAGATGGGCAACCACGTGACTCCGGCGCTGGTGGTTTTCCAGATGCCTCCCTGAGGCGCGCCAAAGTAGAAAACGCCCGGCTGTCCGATTACACCGGTAACCGAAGAGATGCGGCCTCCGTGAAACGGCCCGACATTGCGCCACTTGAGTCCGGTATACAGGTGGGGCTTAACCTGCGCCGTCGCGCTCAAAGCGAAAGTTAATGTGAATGCCGCTACGCTGGCGAGAGCCAGGCCCCAATACCTAACTCGCGAATTTCGCGTCATGATGCAGGTAACCCCCTTGCAAGAATCCACACGCGCTAGGCGGGAAAGTATACTGCACAAGCCGCTCGCTGTCGCCCATACAGGAAGGGTTGGTCACGC
>JBAQYT010000046.1:0-8885 GCA_049787175.1 Candidatus Acidiferrales bacterium
CTGCTAACTATTTATTTTTTCCGCCAAACACCGTATAGTCGCTTCCCACGTCGTTTTCATGGCTTCCAATCCCTTAAATCCCGGTTCGCAGCGTCCCGTTGCCAACGTGCTCGTCGCCACCACGGCGATGCTCAGTTTTATTTCTTTCTGGCGCGCCGGTGCCATTGTTCTCAACGACCTCGCCTCCTCCGCTTATTACGCTGGCGGTGAAGCCGAGCAGTTCATAGGGAAGTCCGCGCCCTGGTTCATTCTCGGGGTTATGCTGCTCGCATACGCGGTCTCTTTGATCTACGTCGAGAGCTGCAGCATGTTCGTTCGCGGCGGCGTTTATCGCGTCGTGAAGGAAGCCATGGGCGGCACGCTCGCCAAATTTTCCGTCTCTGCCCTGATGTTCGACTACATCCTAACTGGCCCCATTAGCGGTGTCGCCGCAGGCCAGTACATCGCCGGCTTGGGCAACGAACTGCTGCACTACGCCCATATTCACGTTTCCCTGCACGTAAACGCCACTGCGGCGGCCATCGCGGTCCTCGTCACTGTTTATTTCTGGTGGCAAAACGTCAAAGGCATTCCGGAATCAAGCGAAAAAGCTCTGCGCATCATGGAACTCACCACCGTCATGGTGGTAGTTCTCATCATTTGGTGCGTTTACACCATTTGGGTACGCGGTGTTCACTGGCCGCCCGCGCCGGTTGCTCGCAATGTGGTTCTTGACAGACACTCTCTCGGCTGGCTTACGAATTTCCGCTGGGCTCACGCGCTTACCCTGGTAATCATTTTTGTCGGCCTGGGCCATTCTGTTCTGGCTATGAGCGGCGAAGAGACTCTCGCTCAGGTTTACCGCGAAATTGAGCACCCGAAGCTCCCCAACCTCAAGAAAACGGCTCTCATCATCTTCATTTATAGCTTGCTCTTCACCGCGCTGGTGTCCTTCTTCGCGGTCATGATTATTCCCGACCACATCCGCCCGCACTTCTTCGAAAATCTCATCGGCGGCCTTGCCATGAGTTTGCAAGGCCCCTTCGGGCTTCGCCTGGCTTTTCATGTTTTTGTCGTCATCGTAGGCATGCTGATTCTTTCTGGCGCGGTCAATACCGCCATCGTGGGTTCCAATGGGGTCCTCAGCCGTGTCTCGGAAGATGGAGTTCTCACCGATTGGTTTCGCCATCCGCATCGCCGGTTCGGCACATCTCATCGCATCATTACCTCCGTTGCGATCCTTCAAATCATCACGATTCTTATCAGTCGTGGAGACGTAGATTTCCTCGGCAACCTCTACGCTTTCGGGGTTATTTGGAGTTTTGCACTGAAGGGAATTGCCGTCCTGGTTCTCCGCTACACACATCCGCAAGATCGCGAATATCGCGTACCTCTGAATTTCACGATTGCTGGCAAGGAAATTCCTGTGGGGCTCGCTCTCATCACTCTCGTTCTCTTGCTTATTGCGGTCGTCAACCTGTTCACTAAGCCCGACGCCACCATCGCTGGCGTTGTCTTCTCCGGACTTCTCTTCATCGGGTTTACTCTGTCAGAACGAAGCGTTCACCGCCGCGTGGGTAGCACCCAGGCAGCCGAACTTGATCAGTTCAATCTTGCCCAAGAGGCCGATCTATCTCCGGCAAGCGTAGGGGTGCGTCCGGGCAATGTGCTTGTGCCGGTGAGCAACTATTACGCGCTCTATCATCTTCATTCCGCCCTCGAACGTCTTAAGGCGAACGAGCAGGACGTTGTCGTGCTCCACATTCGTTTGCTGCGTCGCGCCGCATCGGGAGAATACGATCTGCGTCCCGATCAACTTTTCAGCACCATCGAGCAGCTGCTGTTCACAAAAGTTCTGGCCATCGCTGAAAAAGAAGGCAAGCCCGTGCGTCTCGCCGTTGCTGCTGCCAACGACCTCTGGGACGGCATTTTGCGCGCCGGCGCGAATCTGCAATCGAGCAGCATCGTCGTCGGCAGTTCCTCGAAAATGCCCATCAACGAGCAAGCGCGTGAAGTCGGCCTTGCCTGGGAGCGCATGCTGGAGCCTCGTCCCCGTCTCGCTCTCGATATTTTCACGCCCGGCGGACAGGAACGCATTTTCTACCTCGGGCCGCATGCACCTCATCTCACGCCCAAGGAAATCGATCTTCTCCACAATGTCTGGCTTCAGTTAGGCAACGAGCTACCAGGTGAGGACCTGCACCATCACGACATCATCCATTTTGCTTTGACCGAACTCGCCCGCGAGATGTCTCAGGACCAAGGCAACGGCGTGCTCGACCGTCTCCGCGAACATCTTCGCGAAATCAAAGACCGGCGTCCGCCCTCGCCATAGCGTGTACCCTTGCCGGTGTTTGCTGCCCTTCTTAGGAAGAGTTTCGGCATCAGACTGTCACAGCCGCCGTGCAAAACGCGCACTTCGTCGCTTTCAGCGGAATCGTCGACAAGCAATACGGACAACTCTTGGTCGTCGGAGCCACCGGCGGCCCCGGCTTGGTGGTCCACTGATTTATTTGTTTCACCACCAGAAAAATCGCGAACGCTACAATCAGGAAATCAATCACCGTATTGATGAAGATCCCGTAGTTGATCGTGGCCGCTCCGGCTGCTTTCGCGGCGGCAAGCGTCGGATAGCCTGTACCAGAAATGTTGAAAAACAGGTTATTGAAATCCACTCTTCCCAGGAGGAGCCCGATCGGCGGCATAATCACATCGCTCACCAGCGAAGTCACAATCCTCCCGAACGCTGCGCCGATGATGATGCCGACGGCCATGTCCATTACATTGCCCTTCATCGCAAATTCTTTGAATTCTTTCAGCATGGAGTTTCCTTTCCCGTTCTCGCAGCGCTGCGCATTTTGCAATATACTTTGATTCGGTGGGCTGGGGCCCAGGTAAGCAATCGCGCGCATTATACTGCCATTTGTGAATCACGCTGCAACCCAGTGAATTTGGAGAAGGAACGAGGGCAAGTTTTCAAACCCGTCCTTCTGTAGCTCCCGTCATGCTAAAATGCCTTTCCTTTTGCTCTGAATCATTGCGTGTTGCAGCGGAATCCAATACTTCAGGAGCGTTCCGTGCACAAGGTCGTCATTATCGGCAGCGGTTGCGCCGGCCTCACTGCCGCCATTTACGCCGCGCGCGCCAATTTAAAGCCCATCGTCATTGACGGCTTCGAGCCCGGCGGCCAGCTCACTCTCACCACCATGGTCGAAAATTTCCCCGGTTTTCCCAGCGGCATTCTCGGCCCGGAGCTCACCGAAGCCATGCGCAAACAAGCCCGGCACTTCGGCGCTGAATTCCGCGCCGGGGCGGCCACGTCGGTTGATTTGAAGAAACGCCCCTTCAAAATCGAAGCGGCGAAAGAAATCTTCGAAGCCGAAACGCTCATCGTAGCCGCAGGAGCTTCCGCGCGTCTTCTCGGCCTCGAATCCGAGCGCCAGCTCATCGGCCACGGCGTTTCCACTTGCGCCACCTGCGACGGCTATTTTTTCCGCGACAAGGAAATAGCCGTCGTCGGCGGCGGTGACACCGCCATGGAAGAGGCCACTTTCCTCACGCGTTTCGCGAAGAAAGTAAACATTCTTCACCGTCGTCGCGACTTTCGCGCTTCCAAAATTATGCTCGACCGCGCCCGCGCCAACGATAAGATCCGCTTTGTCACGCCGGTGGTTGTCGAAGAGGTTCTCGACCCGTCCAAACAAAACGTCGAAGCCGTCAAACTTCGCAATCTCGACGACAACAAAACATCGATTCTTCCCCTCGATGGCCTTTTCATCGGCATCGGTCATGAGCCCAACACAAAAGTCTTTCGTGGTCAGCTCGACATGGACGACACTGGCTACCTAAAGACGCATCATGGCAGCCGCACCAACGTCGAAGGAGTTTTCGCGGCTGGCGACGTGCAAGACAAAGTCTACCGCCAGGCTATCACCGCAGCCGGCTCTGGCTGCATGGCTGCCATGGACGCTGAAAGATTCCTCGAATCTCAGTCCCACTGACGGATTGGCGCCCGGACGAGAGAGGCGGATCGAATACATTAAGGCCGCAACCGTGGCTCGCTTTCATACGTCTTTTGCTCTCATGACAGACTTGCGACTGCATTGCAAACGCGCGCGAATGCCTTTATTCTTCTTCCGGCCCTGATGCTGCGTTCCATTCTCCTTGCGCTCTCGCAAAGTCCTCGCGTCGCCCGCTTCGTTACGCGCAACAACGTCAGCCGCCGGGTTGTCCGCCGTTTCGTTGCTGGAGAGCACCTCGACGACGCCGTTGCCGCCGTCCGCGCCCTCAACCATGCCGGACGTCTTGCCTCCCTCGACTGCCTCGGCGAAAGCGTTGCTACCGAAGAGGAAGCGCGCCGCGCCGCCGCGGCCTACTCCGGCATGTTCGATCGCATCGCCGCCGAAAAACTCACTTGTAACGTATCGCTCAAGCTCACGCAGCTCGGCCTGGACATGAGCCAGCCGCTTTGCGAAGAACTGCTTGCTGAAATTGTCAATCGCGCCGCCGCGCAAGGCAACTTCGTCCGTATTGATATGGAGAGTTCCGCTTACACGGGCCGCACGATAGACATCTGCAAGCGCGTGCGCGCCAAAACGGATTCCGTCGGCACCGTCCTGCAGTCTTATCTTTTCCGCACCGAGCAGGATGCGCGCGACCTTGTCGCCTCCGGCTGCCGTCTTCGCCTCGTCAAAGGCGCTTACAAAGAGCCTCCCAGCGTCGCCTTCCCGCAGAAATCCGACGTGGACGCTAACTACATCAAAGTGATGAAAGTTCTGCTTGCCAGCGGGATTTACCACGGCATCGCGACGCACGATCCCAAAATGCTCGAGGCCACCAAGAAATTTGCCTCCGAGAAAGGGATCCGCACCGAGCAGTTTGAGTTTCAGATGTTGTACGGGATTCGCACCGACTTGCAGGAACAGTTGATTCGCGAAGGCTACCGTCTCCGCGTCTACGTTCCTTACGGTTCCGACTGGTTCCCCTATTTTATGCGCCGTCTTGCCGAACGTCCGGCCAACCTCAAATTCTTCCTCTCCAACCTCTTTCGCTCAGGCTAAATGTCTCGGTGTATGATTACGCGCGCTTCTCAGCCGGCCACGGAGAACCCATGAGTCGAGCATCTGCATTTGCAACAACAGTAGTCTTCGCCACCATTGTCGCAGCTTGTTTCTTCGCGGTCAGCGCTGCTCAAAGCTCCCACCGTAGAGCAGGCGAAATCACCGTAAGCTCTGCGACCGTCCATCGCGCGCTGCACTTCGACATTTCCGCGCCCCTCGCGTTGCTTCACAGCGCAAACGTCGCGATGCAGACCGCCGATTGCGAAGGCGCCGGATGCGGCCTGTCACCAGGGAGGCCGTCTGACGATTCGCGGGAGCAAAATCCGTCTGCGCCTCCATCCGCGCCGGCAATCACCGCAGCGGGCGCCGCAATCGAGCAAACATCGCAAGGCCAGCAACCGTCTGTTCCAGTTCTCGACAGTTTCGATGGCCTTGGCGCTGGCTTCAAAGGTCCGCAGAGTTCGCAAGGTCCCGCGTTTTTCCGCAATCCTTCCGACAACAGCCTCGCCGTTGGCCCCAATCACATCGTGCAGATCGTCAACACGCGCATCGCCGTCTACACGAAAAAAGGCGCGCGCTACGATAGCACGGGAACTGTCCTCTACGGCCCTGTTCCCACCAATGCAATCTTCGCCGGCTTCGGCGGCGTCTGCGAGGAGCGCGACAATGGTGACGCCGTCGTTCGCTACGACCAGCTAGCCAACCGCTGGCTCGTCGTGATGCCCATCTTCAGCCCCATTCCCACGGCCGAGGACCGCAAGCGTGGCGCTCTCACTGGCCAGCCTGTCAAACCCGGCCACGCGTCGATTCCCGGCGCGCCCGGCGCTCCGCCCGCAAATCCCGCGCAGGCGCAAGGGCCCTACGCCATGTGCTACGCTGTGAGCACCAGCAGCGATCCCCTCGGTAAGTATTATCGATACGCCTTCGAACGCACACTTTTTCCCGACTATCCCCGTCCCGCAGTCTGGCCCGATGGCTACTACGTCCCCACCAGCACGGGCGACACCGTCATCCAGAAACATGTCTGCATCGCTGACCGCAACAAAATGCTGAAAGGCCTTCCCGCCACCGAACAGTGTCTGATCGTTGACGGCGTGAACTTCCTCAATAACGCCGACGTCGACGGCCAGCGTCTGCCGCCGGCGGGCGCACCCAACATCATGATGGCCGCCGGAGGCACGCAGCTCAAAAAAATCTTCGAGGATGATGGCATTTATTTCTGGAAGGTTCACGTCGACTGGCGCAATCCACAGAACACCAAAGCCGTCGGCCCGGTGAAAATCTCCGTCGCGCCATATCACTATCTCTGTGATGGCCAATTGAGCAGTTGCGTGCCGCAGCCTGGCACGGATCAACGTCTCGACTCGCAAGGCGACAAGCTCATGCAGCGCCTCGTGTATCGCAACTTCGGCGATTACGAATCCATCGTCGCCGCGCACTCCATTGCTACCAAAGCGGGCGGCGGTGGCGTTCGCTGGTACGAGTTTCGCCTGGATGAGAACCGCAACCCAGTTCTCTACCAGCAGAGCACTTACGCGCCCGACGCCTTTTACCGTTGGATGCCCAGCATCGCCATGGACAAGAACGGCGATATCGGCGTCGGCTATTCCTTTGGTGGCACTCCGAATTTCCCAGGTCAGCGGTTTGCCGCGCGCCTTGCATCTGATCCCAAAGGTCTCCTGACTTTCCAGGAGACCGTCCTCGTCGAGGGTGAAGCCGCGCAAACAAACACGCTTCGCTGGGAGGACTATGCCACAACGGCCATTGACCCGAGCGACGGCTGCACATTTTGGTACGTCGGCGATTACATCAAATCCGGCTCGCCAAACTACAGCACCCGCATCGGCTCTTTCCGCCTACCCGGCTGCGACGCCAGTCACTAGGACGGTGTTCTTAAGGCCGTGCGTGCGGGATCGTGCCTGGAAGCACGCCAGGAAAGAGGGAGCACATGAGCAAACTCGATCACGTCACGCTCGCAGTAAAAAATTGGCGAATTTCGCGAGACTGGTACGTCCTAAACCTCGGATTGAAGCGTGAATTCGAAGTGCCCAATGGCGGACCGGCCAAGCTCGGCGTCGCCGCGTTGCAGGACGACTCCGGCTTGACTCTTTTCCTCGAACAAGTCGCCGGCAGCGTCCCCGCTTGCGGATGCATTCACAATTTTCAGGTCGCCGATGTGGATGCGAAATATCGCGAACTCTCCGCTTCCGGCGTCAAATTCCAGCGTGCCCCGCAAAAGCTCTACTGGGGCTACGGCGCGGAGCTCGCCGACCCCGACGGCCACATCATTTACCTGTGGGACGAAAAATCCATGCGCGAAAAGGGAGGAGGTTCTTAGCCCCATTCGTTCGTTCACGCCCGCATACGGTTCCTCATCTTGTTAATTCGCGGTGAATCCTGAATAATAGTCCGAAGTTTCGCGGCGCTCTTCAGCGCTGCGCACTCCATGGCGCTATGGTGCAATGGTTAGCACGCGGCCCTTTCAAGGCTGAAATACGGGTTCGACTCCCGTTAGCGCTACCATAATTTCCCCATGCCTGACCAACCCCTCGTTGCGACTTCTGAGGTGTCGAGTGGAGAAGCGACCGCAGGATGTGTAGACTGCGGGCATGAAAACTTGGCAGACGTGGATATGGATCCTCGTCGTCGCCGTCGCTTGGGGATTGGTCATTTACCAAGACCGCGGCGCGTGGTCTGTGCACCGGACTGTGGGCATGGTCATTGCCGTTCCGGCATTCTGTTTTTGGGCGCTGGCGCGGCTGCAGCTCGGAAGGTCGTTCGCCATCAGCGCGCAGGCCAAAGAGCTCGTCACGCACGGTCTGTATTCGAAAATTCAAAACCCCGTTTATATTTTTGGTGCGATTTTCTTCGCCGGCCTGATCGTGTTCTTCAGCCGGCCTGCGTTTGTTTTATTTTTTCTGGTTTTGATTCCGCTGCAAGCGATACGCATCCGTAAGGAGCGCCGCGTCCTCGAGGCAAAATTCGGCGATGCCTACCGCGAATATCGCAAGCGCACTTGGTTCTGAGGAATCTGCATTGAGATGCCCATCGATGCTCAACTCGCGCTGAAATTGCTCGAAGAGCTTGTCGCGATTGAGTCTGTCAATTCCACGCTCGTGCCCGGCGCTTGCGGAGAGCAGCGTGCCGCCGAGCGCGTTCAGCAATTCCTGCGCGCGCATGGCATAGCCGCCGAACTGGAAGATGCTGCGCCGCGCAGACCCAACGTCATCGCGCGCATCGGCCCGCCCGATGCCAAGCCCGCGCTGATGTTCGTCGCGCACATTGACACCGTCGGCGCCGGCGACATGCCCGATCCGTTCACGCCGCGCATCCGCAACGGCAAAATGTACGGCCGCGGTGCGCTCGACATCAAAAGCGGTGTCGCCGCCATGTGCGCCGCAGCCGCAGCGATCGCGAAGGAAGGCGCGCGCCTTGCTCGCCCCTTCACCATCGCCGCGGTCGTGGACGAGGAATGCAACAGCATCGGCACACAGGCGCTTCTGCGCCGCGGCCACGCCGCCGAAGCCGCGATCGTCCTCGAACCGACGGATTTGCAGCTCGTCGTCGCGCACAAAGGCTACGCCTGGTTCGAAATTGTCACCCACGGCCGGGCGGCCCACGGCAGCCTGCCGCGCGAAGGCCGTGATGCAATACGCATGATGGGCCGCGTGCTTGTCGCGCTTGATGACCTTGAAAAGAAACTCGCAGCCCGTCCAGCGCACCAGCGTCTCGGCCATGCGTCCCTGCATGCCTCGTTGATCGAAGGCGGCCAAGAGCTTTCGAGTTATCCCGCGGAATGCCGCCTGCAGCTCGAACGGCGGATGCTCCCTGGAGAGACCGACATGA
>JBAQYT010000053.1:0-56197 GCA_049787175.1 Candidatus Acidiferrales bacterium
ACAGCGGATGACCCTCTTGTCACCGAACAGGATGCCGGTACGCCTTAGCCGCTTCCCGCGCCGGATCGTCCTAAAGCCTGATAGAATCTCACCCGTGCGCGCAAGAGCGCTTGCCCCAATCCTTTTGTTTCTGGCATTTTCCTGCATCCCGTGCGCTTCAGTCTCCGCGACGCAGCAGCAGGCTGCCTCTCCCGCGCCTGACTATTCCGCCCGCGCCAGCGAAATCGTAACCAGTCTCGCCGCGCGCCAATTCGACAAAGTCTTCGCGCAATTTGACGCCACCATGGCCGCGGCGATCCCCGCGGACAAACTCGCGCAAATCTGGGATCAGGTGCTCGCCCAGGCCGGCGCGTTTCAAAAAATCAGTTCATCGCAAGCCATCGAAAAATCCACGTATCACGTGGCCACGGTAACGTGCGCATTTGAAAAAACGCCGCTCGATATCATCCTGGCGTTTGATGGCGGCGGGCACATTGCCGGATTGCATTTCACGCCCCCCAGCGCTTCGCCAGGACCGGCATCTGCATCCGCTCCTCCCGCGTCTTGGATCGCTCCTGCCTACGCCGACCCGTCCAAATTTCACGAAGAATCCGTCACCGTTTCTGACGGCCCGTGGCAACTTCCCGGCACGCTCACTCTGCCCAATGGCAAAGGCCCCTTTGCCGCCGTCGTCCTAATTTCTGGCTCCGGCCCTAACGATGCTGACGAAACCATCGGCCCCAACAAGCCCTTCAAGGATCTCGCATGGGGACTCGCCAGCAACGGCATCGCCGTTCTTCGCTACCCGAAGCGCACCTATCAATACGGCGCGAAAAGCTCCGCCGATCCGCAAAATCTCACCGTAAAGGACGAATACATGGACGACGCCCGCGCCGCCGTCGCCTTGCTCGCCTCGCGCCCGGAGATCAGCTCTAAGCGCATTTTCCTCGCCGGTCACAGCGAGGGCGGATATCTGGCGCCGCGCATCGTCGTAGGCGTTCCAGAGATCGGCGGAATTATCATTGGGGTCGATCCGCAGATCGCAGGAATCATCATTTTGGAAGGCAGCACCCGTCCGATTGAGCAGCTCGTGATCGAGCAGCTTCAGTACGAGGCCAAGCTCGGCGGCCCGAACGCAGCCCCCATCGAAAAAATCATTCCCGAAGCGCAAAAGGACGCGCAAGCAATTGAGAGCCCTGATCTAAAGCCGGGAACGACGGTTTCTCTTTTGGGCGTGCAGGTTCCTTCGTCCTATTTCCTGGATTTGCGCGGCTACGATCCCTGCGCCGTCGCCGCAACTTTGAAAATTCCCATCTACGTGACCCAGGGCGGCCGCGATTATCAGGTCACCACCACGGACTTCGCGAATTGGCAAAAAGCGCTGGCCGGTCACGCAAACGCCACTCTGAAGCTCTACCCCTCGCTCAACCATCTCCTGTTTTCCGGCACTGGTCCATCGAAACCCGAAGAGTATTTCGCCGCCGGCCAGCACGTATCCGCGGACGTCGTCAGCGACCTCGCCGCCTGGATCAATTCCCGCTAACCTCTCGTCACTTCGGGAGCGGGTCAGTTTGAATTTCCTTGATCGTGACACAACGAATCAAAATTCAAACTGGCCCATTACCCGCCCGGGCAAACCATTTCGTGCGACCTGCTCCTGTGTTATGCTATCGTTTCTGAGACGGCGCCCCAGCCGGCCGGAATTCACCCCGCGAGTACCGCAGGCGAGCCGCACGGCTCCGTGAATGCCGCCGAACTGTCGCAGCAAAACCGGGTGGTGCGCAAATGGCTGCTGGAGACCTAAACGCTATGGCGGCTCGCACCGCAACCACGCAAACTTCCGAAATCCGCATCGCGCATTCGCCCGATAGCGACGACGCCTTCATGTTCTACGCCCTGGCCACCGGCAAGCTGCGCGTCCCGGGCATCAAGTTCACTCACGTTCTTTCGGACATCGAGTCGCTCAATCAGGCCGCGCAATCCGAGAAATACGACGTCACCGCCGTCAGCGTTTACGCCTATCCTTTCCTCGCCGACAAATACATCCTGCTCGATTGCGGCGCCAGCTTCGGCGAAGGCTACGGCCCCATCGTTGTTTCCTCGCACGCCCTCAAAAAAACCGACCTGAAGGGCCGCAAAGTCGCCATTCCCGGCACGCGCACCACTTCCTATCTCGCGCTAAAGCTCTTCGAGCCTGGCGTCGAAACCGTGACCATGCCTTTCGACAAAATTCTCGACGCCGTCAACAACAAAGAAGTCGAAGCCGGCCTGCTGATTCACGAAGGCCAATTGCTCTACGCACAATCGGGCGCGCATAAAGTCGTCGATCTGGGAGTTTGGTGGCAGGAGCAGACCGGCCTTCCACTTCCTCTCGGCGCCAACGCCATTCGCCGTTCGCTTGGCGCGGACCTCGCTCGTCAAGTCGCCGGAGCCATTCGCGGCAGCGTCGCTTACGCCCTCGACCATCGCGAAGAGGCGCTCAATTACGCTCTGCAATTCGCGCGCGACATGGACCCTGCGCTTGCCGACAAATTTGTCGGCATGTACGTCAATCGTTGGACTCTCAACTTCGGCGACGAAGGCCGCAAAGCCGTCAACGAGCTCGTCTCCCGCGCTAAATCTGCCGGCCTCATGCCCCTCGACGCCCGCGTCGACTTCCTCCGCGAAGACGCGTAACCAGGACGCCTGAGGAGGAGCACGCCGAGACAGCCGCTAGCTCGACGAACTGGGCCGGCGTAGGATTGCTCCATGCCGCATGAATTCACCGAATGGCCCTACGAGCCGGAAACACAACCGTCGGCGCAGATGGGCCGTAGGCCGCCGGGAAGATTCACCGCAATAGGCCTGTTGGATCCTGGGGAGTCGCTTCCCTCTGCCGAGCGAAAGCCGCTCACGCCGTCCGAAATCATGCAGCTTGCTGCCATTCTAATCGGAGGCAGCGGTGCCGCGGCCCTGATCGGATATCTGATTTGGGCGCTTGCCGTGAAGTAGGTCGCCGTCCCTGTCGATATTCCTCCGCGAAGAAAATTGACAAAAGCCTGACGAAGATTCAAATAAAGACCCGCAGGAAACTTTTCGCGTCTTACCCGTACCTTGATGTAAGCTCCATCGGCCAAACATCACCATCAGGTTCGCAGCGCGCGTGAAGAGGCCGATCGCGCTGTGGAGGAAAAATGTCTCTGACTTACGTAATGGCCCGGAATCGCTTCGCCGTCGTTTGCCTTGTGACGATTGCCTGCGTGTCTGCCGGCACGCGCAGCAACGCGCAAGATTCGTCTGCGCCCGCGCTGACGTCCGAACAAATCACCAGCATCGACCAATACGTCACCGCCGAAATGGCCAAAGAGCGCATCCCCGGCGCGGAAGTTGGTATTTATCACCGCGGCCAAATATTGCTGGCGAAAGGCTACGGGCTCGCGGACGTCGAACTGAACGTTCCGGTGAAACCGGAAACGCTTTTCCAGTCCGGTTC
This sequence comes from Candidatus Acidiferrales bacterium, assembly GCA_049787175.1. Classification (GTDB taxonomy): domain Bacteria; phylum Acidobacteriota; class Terriglobia; order Acidiferrales; family UBA7541; genus DAHUXN01. Next base: position 3,452 of record JBAQYT010000053.1, read on the forward strand.
CGTAGGCAAGCAGTTTGTTTCCGCCGCCGTGATGATGCTCGTGGAAGAAGGCAAAGTCGGCCTGGACGATAGCATCACAAAGTATTTTCCCGATGCGCCCGCCTCCTGGAAACCCATCCTCATCAAGAACATGCTCTCCCACACCTCCGGCCTCGGCGAGTATGAAACCGCAGAACGCACCGGACCCAAGGGCCCGTTCTACCTGCGCATGAATTACACCGAAGACCAGCTCGTGAAAAAAACCGAAGCGCTTCCGATTGACTTTCCCGTCGGCTCCAACTGGGCCTACCGCAATACCAACTACATGCTTCTCGGCATCATGATCCACAAAGTCACTGGCATGTTCTACGCCGATTACCTCGCCGAGCGGATTTTCAAACCGCTTGGTATGACCTCCACGCGCCTCATCAGCGACGCCGACATCATCCCCAACCGCGCCTCCGGCTACGAAATCCACGGCGGCAAACTCCAGAACCAGGAATGGGTCTCGCCCACTTTCAATTCCACCGCCGATGGCGCGCTTTATTTCAACGTCCTCGGCCTCGCCAAATGGGACGGCGCGCTCTATGGAACCACCTTGCTCAAACAATCCAGCCTCGACCGCATCTGGACCATCTATCCGCTTAATGATGGCAAACCCAATCCCGCTCATTACGGATTCGGCTGGTTCATCAATTCCATGAATGGCCACAAGGTCATCGAACACGGCGGCGCTTGGCAGGGATTCACTTGCGACATCTCAAGGTACGTCGACGACAATCTCACCGTCGTCGTGCTCACCAATCTCGACGCCGGTCACTCTCGCCCCGGCGTCATAGCTCATCAAGTCGCCGGCCTCGTGAATCCCGCGCTCATGCCGCCTTCGCCCAAAGAGCATCACGAGGTTGCTATCGATCCTAAATTGTTCGATGGCTACGTCGGCACGTACCAACTCGCGCCCAACTTTAGCCTGGTCATCACTCGCGACGCGGATCACTTGGACGTGCAGGCGACCGGCCAGCCGAAATTCCCGATATTCCCCGAAGGCCCGCGCGATTTCTTCCTGAAGGCGGTCGATGCTCAAATCACCTTCGTCACTGACAGCTCCGGCCGCGCCACCGAACTGATCCTGCACCAAGCCGGCATGGACCAGCCCGCCAAACGCACCCAATAAATCCCTAACGAGATGCCCTATAAATCTGCAAATCTGCGTGGCACAGGCGCCGGCTGGTGCTCTGGAGGTACGTGGCACAGGCTCTCAGCCTGTGGCCTTCGACGTTTGTGGCGCAAGCTCCCAGCCTGCTTGCGCTAAGCGCTTGTCGCGAAGGGGGTGCCTTCGCTTTTGTAGCGGCGCTGCTTGTTTACCCTGCTTGCTTGCCCTGACGAAGGAAGGGAGGAACGGAGGGTGCCGGGTGCCCCATCCTTCGCGCTTTCTGCGAAGGGTGGGGATTTTCAGTGTAGTGTGACGACATACATATTCCTCCGCTAGCTTTTGTGTGACGCCGGGTGCCCCATCCTTCGCGCTTTCTGCGAAGGATGGGGATTTTCAGTGTAGTGTGACGACATACATATTCCTCCGCTAGTTTTTGTGTGACGCCGGCTGAGCTTCTCCGGACTTTGGTCGCCCCTCTGCGTTTTCCCTTGACTCTTGGTTACTATATGGTACACTAGTACTTCGGCCTGAGTTCTCAGCCGAGCGGAAAACGATAAGGGGAAAAGAGAAGGCAGGCCGCGGCGACGCGGCTTTTCGCTTTTTATGCGCTCTCTAAATTCTAATCGAGTTTCTATGGGAAATTAGAACTCCATGCAACTCACACAAAATAAAGAATCGGAGGCAAGTCTAATCGAGTTTTTTCGCCATTTTTTTCAACCCTTCGTCCATTTCCGAACACCGCCTTCCGGTCTCCGCCTGTGCGGTGCCTCGACTCCCTGCTCTCGCGCCGCCTTGACGCCTTCTCCCGAATCGCATAGATTCAACCCCATCATGCGCACACCATTGAAATCATTTCTGTTAGCCGCGATCTTTTGTTTCTCGGCGGCCTTCGCCTCTGCACAATCTCAATCGCAGCAGCAGCCTCAGCCGCGCGAATATGCCTCCGCTGCGGGCGATGCCACCCAGCCCAATTGGCCCGCTACCGCCGTTCGCGGCGCGCGCGCCATGGTTGTCTGCGACGAAGCGCTCGCCTCCGAAGCAGGTGTGGAAGTCCTGAAGAAAGGCGGCAATGCCGTTGACGCCGCTGTCGCCGTCGGCTTTGCCCTCGCCGTCGTCGAGCCTGCCGCCGGAAACATCGGCGGCGGCGGATTCATGCTCGTGCGCCTGCGCGACGGTCGCGCGAAATTCATCGACTACCGCGAAGAGGCGCCCAAGCACGCCACGCGCGACATGTACGTCGGCTCGGACGGCAAATTCATCCCTGGCGCGTCCACCACCGGCTATCGCGCCATCGGAGTTCCAGGCACCGTCGCGGGCTTGGCCCTCGCCGCAAGAACCTACGGCAAACTAACTCTCGCCGAAGACATGGCGCCCGCGATTCGCCTCGCGAAAGACGGCTACGCCGTCAACACGCGCCTTGCCTCTTCTTTGAAATATTCCCAGGATCGCCTCCGCAAATTCCCAGAGAGCAAAAAGATTTTCCTGAAAGACGGCGCACTCTATTCCGCCGGAGAGACTTTCCAGCAGCCGAAACTGGCCGCAACCCTCGAGCGCATCGCGAAAAACGGTCCCGCTGAATTCTATCGCGGCCAAACCGCCAAGGACCTGGCTGCGCAGATGGCGCAAAATGGCGGCCTCGTCACCATGGAGGACCTCGCGGCTTATCACGCGAAAATTCGCGAGCCGCTCGTCGGTTCCTATCACGCGCGCGGCAATCGTTGGACCATCATCACCAGCCCGCCACCCAGTTCCGGCGGCGTCGCGATTCTCGAGGCGCTCAATATTCTCGAGCCGTATCACCTCACTTCCTGGAACGATGCGCAATCCGTGCATCTCGTCGTCGAAGCCATGCGCCGCGTGTTCGCTGACCGCGCCACTTTCCTCGGCGATTCCGATTTCACGCATGTTCCTGTCGCCGGCCTGCTCAATCAGCAATACGCCGCTACACGCCGCGCCTCCATCAATCCCACGGAAGCAACTTCCAGCGCGCAAATTGGCGCCGGCAATCCCGCGTCATTTGACCGCACGCGCGCCACGTCCACGCCGGCGGTCATTGAAAAGCTCAACACCGAAGAAGCCGCTGCGCTCATCACCGCCGAAGCGCAAAAATCTCACACCACTCATTACTCCGTCGTCGATGCGGAAGGCAACGCCGTCGCCAACACCTACACGCTCAACGACAGCTACGGCTCGGCGGTCACGTCCACGGACGGCTTCCTGCTCAACGACGAAATGGACGACTTCACCAGCCAGCCCGGCACGCCCAATATGTACGGCCTGCTGCAATCGGAAGCCAACGCCATTCATCCCGGCCATCGCCCGCTCAGCTCCATGGTGCCAACCATCGTGCTTCGCGACGGCAAACTCAGTTTCGTCACCGGCTCACCGGGCGGCCCGCGCATTATTTCCGCCACGCTGCTCAGCATTCTCAACTGGGCGTGGCTTGGCATGGACGCGCAGGAGGCCATCAACGCGCCGCGCTTTCATCAACAGTGGATGCCCGATGTCGTTCTGCTCGAGCAGCCGTTCCCGCAGGCCGTCGCAGATCAGCTCGAACATCGCGGCTACCATTTGGCGGCGCGGCGTTCCTGGATCGGCGAAGTCGAAGCCATCGGCATCGATCCAAAAACCGGCGAGCGCCTGGGCGCTCCGGACCCGCGCCGCGAAGGCGCCGCTCGCGGCTATTGACGCGGGAGAGTTTTCCAAAGACCATAGAGCTTCGGCCTTTCCGCTTTCAGGACGCCGAATCGCCGCGAAGTTTTTGCGGACATAAGAAAAATCCTGGCCATGCAACGCGTCTTCTCAACTTATCGATATTCTGACGAGCCGCTGACCTCCACTCTGCTCGCGGAAATCGCGCAAGCCGGCATCGCCGATGTGGAAATTTATTGCACGCCCGTTCATTTGAACTATCGTTCATCGCAGGCCATTCGTACGCTTTCGGAATGGATCGGCGAGCATCGCCTGGCGATTCATTCGCTGCATTCGCCCACCGAACGCGACCTGCTCCCCGGCAAGCGCGAAAGCGGCATTCCCATTTCCATTTCCGATCCGGAGCGCGTTCGCCGTCTCGACGCGGTCGATGAAGTCAAACGCACGCTGGAAATCGCCGAGCAAATTCCTTTTCGCTATTTGGTGCAGCACATCGGCAATGGCCGCGAGGCGCATGATCCGCGCAAGGTCGACGCGGCCTTCAATTCGCTCGAGCATCTGACTCTTTTTGCCAAGCAGCGCGGAGTTTCCATCGTGCTGGAAAATACGCCTGGCGAGCTGGGCTCTCCGTCGAATCTTCGCCACTTTGTCGTGGACACGCGCCTCGATTTGAAATTCTGCTTTGACATCGGGCATGCGCACATCGAGGACGGCGTGGAAATCAGCTTCGAACCCTTGCGAGAGCATGTGGTGATGGTGCACGCACACGATAATCACGGAGAAAAAGACGAGCATCTGCTTCCGCACAGCGGCAACATCGACTGGGATTTGGCGATGGGACTTTTGTCAAATGCACAAAATGATCTTCCCGTCGTGCTCGAGATCCGCGCGCAATCGGCGACGGCTCCATCGCTCGCCGATGCCACGGTTGCTTTCGAAAAACTCGAACAATCTCTTGCGGCGAAACGCTCCGCCGCCAATTCCTGATGCGGATTCGAAGGAAGGTAAAAAACTAGAGGTGTCCATGCCGGCCGTTTCCATCGAGCACGTTGGCGAGCACGTCGGAAAAGAAGTTACCATTCGCGGATGGCTCTACAATCTCCGCGAATCCGGCAAATTGCTCTTTCCAATTTTTCGCGACGGCACGGGCATCATGCAAGGCGTGATTTCGCAGAAGGAAAACGCCGCAGCCTTCGACGCCGCGAAAGGTTTGACGCAGGAATCAAGCGTAATCGTCACGGGCAAAGTCGCCGCGGAGCCGCGCGCGCCGGGCGGCCACGAGCTTCACGTCAGCGCCATGCAAATTGTGCAGCGCGTGCCGGAGTCGCAGCCTTATCCGATTCAACTCAAGGAGCACGGCGTCGATTTTCTGCTCGACCAGCGCCATTTGTGGATTCGCACGCCACGCCAGGCTTCGATCCTGCGCATTCGCGCGGAAGCCGAGCGCGCCGCACGCAACTTCATGGACAGCCAGGGCTACACGCTCACCGATGCGCCGATTTTCACGCCCGCGGCTTGCGAAGGCACCACCACTCTCTTCGAAGTAGATTACATCGACGATCAAAAAGCGTATCTGACGCAATCCGGGCAGCTCTACGTGGAAGCGACCGCCGCGGCGCTCGGCAAAGTCTATTGTTTCGGGCCTACGTTTCGCGCGGAAAAATCCAAGACGCGCCGCCACCTGACGGAATTCTGGATGCTCGAACCGGAAGCCGCCTTCGCGCACCTGGAAGACATGATGGTTCTCGGCGAAGGGCTGGTCAGCGCCGTGGTGCAATCCTGCGTGAAGAATCGCGCGCGCGAACTGGAAATGCTGAAGCGCGACGTCAGCAAGCTCGAAAACATCAAGCCGCCTTTTCCGCGCATCTTGTACGAAGAAGCGATCAAAGTCTTGAATGAGAACGGCAATACCGCCAAGTTTGGCGACGACTTCGGCGGCGACGAAGAAACCATCATCTCCAAGAATTTCGACAAGCCGGTCATCATTCATCGCTACCCTGCCGCGATGAAAGCCTTTTACATGGCGACGGATGCCGCGCGGCCCGAGCTTTCGCTCAGCTTCGACATGATCGCGCCGGAGGGTTACGGCGAAATCATCGGAGGAGGCGAGCGCTTATCCAGCTACGAAACAGTGGTGGAGCGCCTGCGGCAAAACAATTTGCCCGAGGAATCGTTCCAGTGGTATCTGGACCTGCGGCGATACGGCAGCGTTCCGCACGCCGGTTTTGGCTTGGGACTGGAACGCACCGTGGCGTGGATTTGCGGAACGGAACACATTCGCGAAGTTATCCCGTTTCCTCGTATGCTTTACCGGGTTTATCCTTAAGTTTGCTTCGCCTGCCGGTTTTTCCAGGGGGATAAGCAACGCATGGCGCAAAAAATACGGATTCTCGGTGTGCCGATGGATCTTGGCCAGAGCCGCCGCGGCGTCGATATGGGGCCATCGGCCCTGCGTGTCGCCGGCCTGCAAGCGCGGCTCAAGCAGCTCGGGTATCAGGTGGAAGACATCGGAAACATTTCCGTTAAACAGCCCGAAGAACAGCACTACGGAGACAAGCGCGCCAAGTACCTGAACGAAATTGCCGAGACTTGCCAAGGACTTGCCGAAACCGTGGAGCGCACACTCGCCGATGAAATGATGCCGCTGATTCTTGGCGGCGACCATTCCATTGCGGCCGGCTCCATCGCCGGAGTTTCTTCGTTTTTCCGCAAGCAATCGAAGCGGATCGGCTTTATCTGGCTTGACGCGCATGGCGACATGAACACGCCCGAAACCAGCCCCTCCGGCAATGTTCATGGCATGCCGCTGGCTTCGATCATGGGTTACGGCGCGCCGGAACTTACCGAGCTTTGCGGCTTCAAGCCGAAAGTCGAGCCGCAGAACATCGCCATGGTCGGCATACGCGAGCTGGATTCGAAAGAGCGCCAACTGGTGAAGAAATCGGGCGTGCACGTTTTCACCATGCGCGAGATCGACGAGCGCGGCATGCGCGACGTGATGTCCGAGGCGCTGCGCTTCGCGTCGGACGACACCAACGGCGTGGCCGTGAGCCTCGACATGGATTTTCTCGATCCCTCCGAAGCGCCCGGCGTGGGCACGCCCGTGCGTGGGGGCGTGACGTATCGGGAAGCGCATCTCGCTCTGGAAATGATCGCCGACAGCCATGCGCTGGTTTCCTTCGAGCTCGTGGAAATCAATCCGGTCGTCGATTTGCATAATAAAACCGCAACCCTGGGAGTCGAGCTGGCCCTCTCCGGTCTGGGCAAAAAAATCCTTTAATGGAAAACAAGAAACGGCTTCGCGTTGGCATTCTGTTTGGCGGGCGCTCCGGCGAACACGAAGTCTCGCTGGCTTCCGCCGCTTCGGTGATTCGCGCGCTCGATTCGGAAAAATATGAAGCGGTGCCCATCGGCATCACCAAAGACGGGCGCTGGCTGGTGAGCGCGGCGGCGCAAAAAATGACGGAGCAGAAGATGCTGCCGGAATTGCTGAAAACCGGGGAGCGCGTCGTTCTCCCTCCCGATCCCAGCGCTTGCGCTCTGGTTCCGCTCGGGCCGGGAAGTACTCAGCCCAGCGTCAAAGTCGACGTGATTTTTCCGGTGCTGCACGGCACGTTTGGCGAAGACGGCACGGTGCAGGGCCTGCTGGATCTCGCAGGAGTGGCTTACGTTGGCTCGGGGGTGCTCGGCTCGTCCGTCGGCATGGACAAAGATGTTCAGAAACGTTTGTTTCGCGATGCGCGAATTCCGATTGTCGAATTCCTTTCGATCACGCGGCATGAATGGGAAACGAATCGCGGGAAAACGCTGGTGGCGATCAAAAAGAAATTTCGTTTTCCGTTTTTCGTGAAGCCCGCGACGCTGGGCTCCTCGGTGGGCATGACGCGGGTGCATGACGCCGCCGAATTGCCCGCGGCGATGGATCTGGCGGCGAGCTTCGCGCTGAAAGTCATCGTCGAGCGCGGCATTCGCGGGCGCGAAATCGAAGTGGCCGTGCTGGGCAATGATGAACCGCGGGCGTCGGTTCCCGGAGAAATCATTCCGCACCGCGAATATTACGATTATTCCGCGAAGTATCTGGAATCGGGGTCGCGTATCGAAATTCCGGCGAAGCTCAGCAAAAAACAGATCGCAGAGTTTCAGGAATATGCGGTTCGCGGCTACCGCAGCATTGAATGCGCGGGCATGGCGCGCGTGGATTTTTTCCTGGAACGCAGCACGAAAAAAATATATCTGAACGAAATCAACACCATTCCCGGCTTCACGAGCATCAGCATGTATCCGAAGATGTGGGAGGCCAGCGGCGTGCCTTATAAAGAGTTGATCAGCCGCTTGATCGAGCTGGCCATCGAGCAGCACGCGGAAAAATCGCGCACGAAATATTCCATCGAGCTTCCCGAGGGCGCCGGCGGCGCGCTCGAAGGGTAAGTACTTTCCTTTTTGTTCAGCGCTTTGGTTAGATACTCACAACAACCGCCGCTTGACTTTCGCCAGGAGTTTAATTAAACTAACTGGTTAGTTAAATAATTATCTCGCTGTCCTGCCGCTGAGGCGCCTTGGGAGGAAGGGATGCAGTACCGCCGGTTAGGCAAAAGCAGTTTGACGGTTTCCGCGCTGGGACTGGGCTGCATGGGCATGTCCGATTTCTACGCGGGGCGCGACGACAACGAATCCATTTCCACCATCCATCACGCCATCGATCTGGGCGTCACGCTTTTGGACACGGCGGACGTCTACGGCTCAGGGCGAAATGAAGAGCTGGTTGGGAAGGCCATCGCCGCGCGGCGCAGCGAAGTCATCGTGGCCACGAAGTTCGAGAACATTCGCGAACCGGACGGCCCATTCATTGGAGTCAATGGACGGCCGGAATACGTGAAGAGCGCCTGCGAAGCCAGCCTGAAGCGCCTGAAGATTCCGGCGATCGATCTTTACTACCAGCATCGCGTGGATCCTGCGATACCCATCGAAGAAACAGTGGGCGCGATGGGACGCCTGGTGGAAGAAGGCAAGGTCCGGTACATCGGCTTGTCAGAAGCTTCGCCCAAAACGATTCGCGCGGCGTATGCCATTCATCCCATCACCGCGCTGCAGACGGAATATTCTCTCTGGTCGCGCGAGCCGGAGGACGGGCTGCTGGCCACCTGCCGCGAGCTGGGCATCGGCTTCGTCGCATATAGCCCGCTGGGCCGCGGGTTTCTTACCGGCAAGATTCGCCGTTTCGAAGATTTGGCCGCGGATGACAATCGGCGCAATTTCCCGCGCTTCCAGGGAGAGAATTTCCAGAAAAATTTGCAGCTTGTGGAGCGCATTCACGAAATCGCGCAAGAAAAACGTTGCCAGCCTTCGCAATTGGCGCTGGCGTGGGTCCTGGCGCAAGGCAACGACATTGTGCCGATTCCCGGGACGAAGCGCCGCGCCTATCTGGAAGAAAATCTCGCGGCTCTGAGCATCCGTCTGACTCCGCGGGAACTTTCGCGCGTCAGCGAAGCCGCGCCGCAAGGGGCAGCGTCGGGCGCGCGGTATAACGAAGCCGCGATGTCGCGCGTGAACGGCTGAAGGATCTATGCACAGAGGCAGGAAAAAAATCGAGAACCCGGAAACGGCGCGCCGCATATTGTCCGCCGCGGAGCGCGTTTTTGCCCAGCGCGGCCTGGCCGGCGCACGCACGGAAGAGATAGCCAGCGCCGCTCACGTCAACAAGGCCATGCTCTATTATTATTTCGACAGCAAGGAACAGCTGCATCGCGCGGTCTTCGAGAACCTTTTTGGCCAGGCGACACGCCTGGTTCAGGAACAAATGCCACCGAACGCTTCCCCGCGCCAGATTATTCTGGCCTTCGTGGACGGCTACTTCAAATTCCGCGTGACCTATCCGAATTATGCCCGGTTGGTGCAGCAATTGATGATGGAATCGCCTGATGAATTCCGCCGTATCGCGCGCCAGTATTTTCGCCAGGGATACAAGGAGCTTACACGCGCCATTGATCAAGGCATTTCCCGCGGTGAATTTCACCGCGTCAATCCCAGCCACATGGTGCTGAATATCATCGCCATGATCGTCTTTTATTTTTCCGGCGCGCCGGCTCACAGCGTCCTTCTGGGGCAGGACGCGCTGCAGCCAAAGGCCGTGGCCGAACACAAGCGAGCGGTGATCGACCTGCTCGAACACGGATTGTTCCGCCCCTCCGCGAGGCCTCGATGACCGGAAAGAAATTTTTCTTCGTGCTCGGTATTTTGTTCGTGATCGCGCTGGTGATCTATTTGACCACGACGCCGCGCGGCAACGCCTATCCGCTGATCGGCGTGGTCGACGGCAACGACGTGATCGTCAGCCCGCAAATCACCGACCGCATGGTCAAGCTGAACGTCGACGAAGGATCGGTGGTTACCAAGGGGGAGCTCGTCGCGGAGCTGGACCCCGCGGCGCTGGAAGCGCAGGCCGCCGCGCAAGAGGCCGCCATTGGAAGCCTTCGCGCGCAAGTGGCGCAAGGGCAGGCAAACCTGAGCCTCACCGACAGCCAAACCGCGGCGGCGCTGAACGTGGCCCAGGCGAACTTCACGAGTGCGCAAGCGCAACTCGAGCAGGCGCGGGCCACTTCCGATTTGAACAACATCAACATGAAGCGCGAGGTCAGCCTGTATTCGTCCGGCGTGGTGGCCGCGCAGGACCGTGACAGCGCGGTTGCCACGTTCAAGGCCTCCGACGCAAACGTGCGTTCGCTTGCCGACCAGGTCAAATCGCAGCAGGCCGCGCTGGCCGTAGCGGTGGCAAATCGCAAGCAGGTCGACGTGCTGCGCAGCCAGATCGTTTCCACGCAGGCGCAACTCAAGCAGGCCATCGCGATGGAAGCGGAGGACGAGACGCAGCTTGGCTACACAAAAATCTACGCGCCGATCAGCGGCATTGTGTCGGTGCGCGTCGCAAAGCAAGGCGAAGTGGTGCAGGAAGGCAATCCTATCGTTGTGCTGGTGGACATGGACGATCTGTGGGTGCGCGCCGACGTGCCGGAGACGTACATCGATTCGGTTCAATTTGGGCAGAGCATGCCCGTCAAGCTGCCTTCCGGTGAAATCGTCCACGGCAAGGTTTTTTTCAAAGGCGTGGAAGGCGATTTCGCGACACAGCGCGACGTCAGCCGCACCAAGCGGGACATTCAAACCTTCGCGATCAAGGTTTCGCTCCCCAATCCGGAGCACCGCTTTTTCACCGGCATGACGGCGACGGTGCTTCTTGCGCCACAGAAGGAAGAGAAGCACTGGTGGGCGCGCCTGTAGCGCGAAAAGGTTCACCGACGATGCATGCGATTGAAGTTAAAAATTTAACAAAGCAATTCGGGGACCTGATTGCGGTCAATGCGGTCAGCTTCCATGTCGAAGACGGAGAGATTTTCGGCCTGCTCGGTCCGAACGGCGCGGGCAAGACGACGCTGATTCGCATGCTCACCACTCTTACATTGCCGACTTCGGGCACAGCCACGGTTGGCGGCCACGATATCGTCGGCGACGCCAACGGGGTGCGGCATGCCATCGGCGTGATTCCGCAGGCATTCACCTCCGATCCCGAGCTCACTGCGCAAGAAAACATGATGATTCACGCCAAGCTCTATGGCATTCCCTCCGGTGAGCGCCAGGGATTGATCGACGGCCTGCTCGAATCCGTTGACCTGACTAAATTCAAATCCAAGCTGGTGCGCACGTTCTCGGGCGGCATGCGCCGGCGGCTGGAAATCGCGCGCGGCTTGGTGCACTCGCCCAAAATCATGTTCCTCGATGAGCCGACGACGGGCTTGGATCCGGTCTCGCGTACAAATGTGTGGGAAATGATCCGGCATTTGCGCGACGATTCTCATCTCACCATTCTGCTTACGACGCATTACATGGACGAGGCGGACAAGCTGTGCGATCGCATCGCCATCGTCGACCACGGGAAGCTCGCCGCGCTCGATTCGCCTATGCGCTTGAAGGAGAGCGTTCCCGGCACGGATACGGTGGAAGCCGAGTTCAGGGGCCAGCCGGCGGATTGGGATCAACAACTCCACGGGTTGGCACACGCGCAGAGCGTGCAAAGCCGGGATGGCGCGGTGCACATCGCGTCGAACGACGGGCCGGCGACCGTGGCTGCGCTGATGGACCTGGCCAGAGCGCGTGGCGTGACCGTAAAGCGGGTCAGCGTCCAAGGCACAACGCTCGATGATGTTTTCCTTCATTACACGGGCAACGATCTTCGCGACACCGCGAATGAAGGCGCCAAGTACAGCATCGGGCATTTGTATCGTTAGAAAGGGATTGCGCCTGTGACGTTCAATTTCTCGCGCATGTGGGCTCTGGTCGAACGGGACCTGCGGAAATTTTTCCGCAGTCCGGCATTGATGATGAGCTCCATGGTTTTCCCCATGATGCAGCTGATCGTGCTGGGCTACGCCTTCGGCGGGAAAATCACGAACGTGACCGTCGGCGTCGTTGACCAAGACCATACCGAAATATCCTGGCAGGTGCGGGAAGCATTCGCCGGCGTGACCACCGGCCCCAAGATGTTTCACGTCATAAACTACAATTCCATGCCCGCTGCCATGGAAGATTTGCGCACCGGGGGCATTGGGGCCATCGTCGAAATTCCCCAGAAGTTCTCGCGCCGCGCTTACGATCAGGATCAGCCGCGGCTTGCTCTCATCGTTGATAACTCCGACCAGATCACTTCCAGCTCGCTCGAAACCGAATTGCAGAGCGTCGTCGACCAGCTCAATATCAACATGGCGTCAGAGCTGAATGTCGGTCCCGTCTCACAGGTTACCACCGGCCCGCTCGCGTCACGCCTGCCGGGCGCGATCGCGCTCGACACCGTGGAAGTTTATCCCTACATCGAGTACATCAAATATCTGCTGCCCGGTTCCATCGCCATGGCCGTTTTTATCGTAGCGATGATCGGCGGCGGCATTACGTTCATTGATGACAAATCCCGGGGCCTGCACGAAGGCTACCTGATCACGCCGATTCACAAAGCCGAGCTTGTCATGGGACTCGATTTGGCCGGCACCGCGAAGGGCCTGATGGCCGGTTTGGTGATCACCTTCATCGGCGGATTGATCGCCGGCATTCCGCGACTGTGGGACCCGGTTCGCCTTTTTTATTTGATGATTGTCGTTGCCGTGGCTTCGCTTTGCATGATCAGTTTCATGTTTCTGATCATGGTTCGCATCGACGATCCCCTGGTCCCGCGCGCGATTTTCGGCGTGCTTAATACCCTGCTCTTTTTCCCTTCGGGCGCCATCTACCCAACCTACGGCTTTCCTTTCTGGCTCCGATGGATTTCCATCGTCGATCCGTTCACGTACACGGTTGATGCGCTCCGCAATCTATTGCTGCGCGGCAGCGGTATTGAAGGCATCTACGTGGACGTGCTAATTTTAGTAGGGTTCTCGGCGGTCATGATTGCAGGCAGCATTGCACTTTTCAAGCGTCAGATTTGATTTTTTGGTGTCAAATAGAATGGGGACAACGTGAGTCTGCTCGAAGCCAGCCAGCCCGAACCGTCCAAGAAGCCGCTGTATATCATCGTCGGCGTTCTGGTTGTGTTCCTCATCGGAATTTTCGTTTGGTGGTCCGTGCGATTCAATACAGAGGAAAAAACGGCGACCGCATTCTTCAGCGCTGTCGCTACGGGCAATATGCAGCAGGCGTACACGCTGTGGAAGCCCTCGGAGAGCTACTCTTTTGAGGATTTTCAGAATGCCTGGGGGCCCTCTGGGTACCTCGGCCCCGTGAAGAGCTTCGAAATCGAATCGGCCACAGCGCCGCGCAGAAGCGACTCCAGCGTGGCTGTCACGGCGCTGATTAGTCCGTATCAGCCGTTTCCGAAGAGCGATTCCGCGGAGGGAAACAAAACGAAAACCGTAGTCATCTGGATCAACCGCACGACACACGCCCTCAGTTTTCCACCGCCTACGTTTTAGAAGCTACTTCATTCAGCATGACTTGAAGTTCTTCGCGCGACAGCGTGGCTGTTCCCAGTTTAGCCACCACGACGCCCGCGGCGGCATTTCCCAGCACCGCCGCTTCGCGCAATGACGCTCCCGCAGCGATTGCCAGAGCCATCGTAGCCAGTACGGTATCTCCCGCGCCGGTAACGTCAAACACCTGCCGCCCCCCATTTGCCGCGCGGCTTGGCGCCTTCCCCATCACGCCCATGGGTATTTCCTGATTGATCGCCGCGACGTGAAATCGCTGCGCGCCGTCGCGCTCGAAAAGATCCAAGCCTTGCGCGCCTCGCGTGATCACCACCGCCCCGCACCCAAAATGCTCGAGCAATTTTCCGCCAGCGTCGCGCAAGGATTCGTCGGTCTCCAGCGGATGCGTCACCAGGAATCCAGCCTCGGCGCGATTACAAATCACCACCGTTGCGCCGCGATAGACAGGCAGCCGCGACCATTTCGGCTTGATGAACGAGGGTACTTTCCGCCGCGCCGCCGCATCCAGCACGCGCTCCGCAAGCGTGTCGCTCACGACACCTTTGTCGTAATCCGAAATCACCAGCGCACTCGCGCGCTCCATGGCGGCGAGCACTCGCTTCGCCAACTGTTCCTCCGCCGCTTCCGGCAAATGCGTACGCACTTCGCGGTCCACGCGCACCACTTGCTGCTGGCGCGCGATGATGCGCGTCTTCAGCGTCGTGGGCCGGCCCTTTAGCTCGACGATGCCTTTTTCCGCGAGCCGCAATTCCCGCAGGCCGCGCCGCACCGCATCGCCAGCCTCATCTTTGCCAATCACGCCGAAGGTTTCCACGCGCGCGCCGAGCGCAGCCAAATTCGCCGCCACGTTTCCGGCGCCGCCGAGGCATTCGCTCTGCTTCACAAAGTCCACCACGGGGACCGCAGCCTCGGGCGAAATGCGATTCGCGGTTCCCCAGACGTACCGGTCAAGCATCCAATCGCCAAGCACGGCCAGCCGCCGGCCGCGCATGCGTTGCAGGAGTTGCATTCCGCGCCTTCTCGAAATCGAGCCGGTCATCCTAGTGGTCATCGCACCCTCACCGCAATCCGCGCATCAACCCGCCGCGTCATCGAATCCCTTTCACGCCCAGCATTTGCGTGGTCTCGGCCAGCAACGCCGCGCACGCCTCCTGGACCTGCGGCAGCGTGACAGACAAAATACACCGCGGCTCGGCAAACGCATAGCAGCGATCTCCCGCACACGGATTGCAGGGAAAATCGTTCTGTACCACGCGATTCGCTGTCTGCCACGGCCGCCAGTGCACCGAGCTGCTTGAGCCGAAGATTGCCACGACCGGGCGTCCTGCTGCTGTGGCGATGTGCGTCGGCCCGCTGTCGTTGCCGATAAAAACTCGCGCCCCGGCCACCAGCGCAATCAATTGGCGCATGTCGAGGGAATCCACCAGCGCGAATTCCCTTCCGCACTGCCGCCGCAATTCATTCACGATTTCGGTTTCGTTGCCGCCCGCGCTGAACACCGGCTCGAGACCCCGCTGTTCTTTGAGCCATCGCGCGAGCGCCACGAAATTTTCGATGGCCCATCTCTTCGTAAAATATTTCCCGCCCGGATGGATCACTGCATACGCCGCGCCGGGCACAATTCCCGCCTTGACGAGCCGCGCCGACACCGCTGCGCGCGCATCCTCCTGGGGATAGATTCGCGCCGCCGGAATCGGCCCGCGCGGCAAGCCCGTGGCATAGAATTGCTCCATGCGGTGCTCGACGGTGTGGATCTTGTCGCCTGGATCCGTCACCAGCACGTTGTACACAAACGAGAATTGTCTCCGCGTCCAGCAGACTCGCTTCCTCGCACCAATCGACGCAGCCAGCAGGGCGCTCGTTGGCCCCGCGTGCTGGTTGTACACAACGGGAAAATGCCTGCGCCGCAGTTTCGCGGCGGTGGGGGAAAAACTCTCCATCGTCAAAATCTCAGCAACCGCAGGATTGCCTTCGAGCACCGGCGCGCAAAACGCTTCCACGAGCACACACAGCCGCAAATCAGGACGCCAGGCATGCACTGCGGAAAGGGCTGGAGTCAGCAGAACCACGTCGCCCAGCGAGCGCAGGCGGATGATCAGCACCTCCGCGCCCTGGGGCAAATCCTTCAGAAGAGACGGCGATTCACGACGCTTCAATGCGAGCTTCGTCCACGAGCATCACCGGGATGTCGTCACGCACGGGATAAACGCGGTGGCAGGTCACGCATTTCAGTCCCTGCTGATCCGGTGTGATCTTCACCGGTGTTTTGCAAAGTGGGCATACCAGAATGTCCAACAATTCCTTTGACACCGCCATGAGTTCCTCCCGCATGGCCACTGTATCAAAGCGCTGCCGCGGTCGGCAACTTTCGTGCAGAATTGCGGCGGATGCCGAGGATTTTGCTTCCGCGAGCCGCGCGCCGACCAGACATTTCTAAACTTAGAGACAGACAACCGGCCACTGCGCCGTGGCGGCCGACGGCGGCGTGTCACTTCAGCCGCAGCATTCCATTGAACTGGCGAATCACTTTGTAGCACTCACAGGCGGAGGCTTCGAGCTTCTTACGGCTAAGAATTTCCAAGACTCCGCGGTGATATTGAATGATTTTCTTCCCCCGCAGAATCTTGGCCGCCAGGCTCACGCTGGGGCGATCCGTTCCGAGACTGGTCGCCAGAAAATCATGGGTGATGGGCAGCGAATTCGAATCTACCCGATCGGCAGCCATGAGCAGCCAGCGCGCAAGCCGCTCTCCCACTTCGTGCAGCCGATTGCAGGCGGCCGTTTGTGCCACCTGCATTCCTTGGACGACGGCGTAGCGGCTCAAAGCCATTTGAAGCTGCGGAGCCAATTTCAAGCGGTTTTGGAGGGCGCTAACCTTGATTCGAAAACCGTCGCCGGGTATCTGCACCACATGGCGCAAGGGAGATATCGTGAGGCCGACCGCCGACGCCACGCCGGCTACTCCTTCGCTTCCGACCATTCCCGCTTCCACCGTTTTCCCGTCTTCCGTGGCGACAAGCAAGGAAATTAGGCCGTGGTTCGGGAAATAAGCGAACTCCAATTTCTGGGTGGGTTCGTGGAGAACGGATTGCTGACGGAACTGAAAAGGCTCCAAGTGAGATTGAATCAGCTCATACTCCGAATCCGGAATTGCCAGGAGGAGGATCTTGTTCTTGAGCGATGTTTCCTTGGTATTCGGCTGTTCGGGTGAACGAGAGCTACGATGGTCAGTGGGGTAGGCTGGTCGTCCCATTCTCGCCCTCGCGGGAAGGCCGCCACTGTAGCGGTCGTCTGTAGCGACTGTCTGTATTGCATCAAACACTGGCTCTTATTATTTCAGGCCTAACTCTCCATTCCATTGTTGAATGACTCCGTAACGCACGCACGCTAGCGCTTCCCGTTTCTTGCGGTTCAGGATCCCCACAGTGCCGCGACTGTAGCGGATCACACTCTTTTCCTTCAGGGCAGCAGCCACGCTTACGCATTGCCGGCCGGTCCCAATCATGATCGCCAGAAAATCGACCCAACTGCGCGGCCTTTGTCATACCGTGAAGACTGTAGTTATCGTCAGAGCTGCTTGCTCCCGGCCTTTGTAGGGCATAACACATAGTAGATTGTCTGTATTTACAACCGGCGGGCAGGTGATGTATCCCAGGTATGTGCACGGCCTGAGGTTGCTTTGCCCTGTCGAATTCTGATTGCAGACGATCACACTCCGCTCCGAAACATACTGAAGGCCACGCTGGAAGCCCATGCTGGCTGGCAAGTATGCGCCGAAGCCGCCAATGGCCTGGAAGCAGTGCAAAAAAACGCAGAATTCAAGCCCGATATCATTATTCTTGACCTTTCGATGCCGGTGATGAACGGGCTTGAAGCGACCCGCGAGATTCTTTCAGTTTCTCCCCACGTGCCAATTCTCATGTTCACCAACCACGCGCGCTCTCATCTGGCGCATGAGGCCGAAAAAGCCGGCATACGGCAGATCGTAAGCAAAATGTACAAAGGAGACGAATTGGCGACCGCGGTGGAGGCGCTTTTGAGCGAGAATCCCCGATGCGCGGCGGCTACCATTCAAGCGAAGAAATCCCCCAGCGAGCTAGCCTAGCGGACACAGAAGAAAACCAATGAATCGGCGAAGCGCCGCACCGTTGCTTGTTTCCTGAGCAGAGATCTCGTGGTTCCCTGGCGTCAACGCACTGGCTCAAGCGTGCAAATCAGCCGCGCCTTCCATTCTTTCCCAGGCTGGAATTCCACCGGCCATACGGCCATCACCTGCGATCCTTGATACACGCGCTCGAAGCCTTCCTCTGACTCCGAAATCGTTTCAATCGGCGCCACCCAATAATCCTTTGCGTTTTCCGCCTGCAGCGTCACGCGAATATTTTGCCATTCGTCGACGAGCCGCAGTTCCGACGCCGGCGCGGCGCCCGCCCATCGCAACGATTGCCGCTTCCCGCCGACCTCGAGATAGCGATCCGTCGCATCCGGCGCCAGCAGGTTCACCACCATTTCGATTCCTACCATCCTATTTGCCGGAGATTGGCCTTCCTGCTTCATGCTCAGATCGCACGTCATGCGGAAGCCCTCGCCGCGCGCCGCGAACGAAAACACTTTCTCCACTTTCCATTCGCCGTCCGCGCTGTCCGCCGTCATCCGCACCTTCGACGCTTCCGCATCTTTCACGTGGTAAGGGCCGCCGGCAATTTCCGCATTTTCATCCAGCTTCAGGTTTTCGTAATCCTGGGCCGAGCCTTCCGCAGGAAACATCAGCACGCGGAACGAATTTCGCGGCCAACGATCATACTTCAGCCGCTTTTCCAGCCCCGGCTCCTTGGCGCGCACCTGGTCATGGATCGACGCGACTCCTCTCTGCCCCGTCGCTTGCCCCAATTTCCGGTGATACGGCTCCGGCCGCCGCATCATTGAATTGATTACCGCCACGCTGTTCGGCCGGAAATCCATCGCCTTCACTGTTCCGCCATCGCTCGGTGAAATCAGAATCGCCGCGCGCTCCGTTGTCAGGTAGAGCTCTTCATGCCCGTCTACGTCGAGGTCGAATCGCCGCAGTTCCGCGAATTTCTCGCGCTTGTGCGCCGCGGCGTCCGCAAACGCCTCCGCGCGAATCAGCGATTGCCACACCATGGTGCGCAAATGCGGCGCGTACAGTCCCCCGAACACACCGTGCCAGTACGCATCATTGGCCTGCCCGCAAAGCAAATCCGTCTTCGCTCTGCGCAAACCTTCGAGCGGCGCGCCTTCCGCGCGCAATTTCGATTCGACGTCCCGCAATTTTCGCGAAACAAGCATGGCCTTTTTCTGCATCAGGTTTGATTCGGAGTATTTCGTCAAGAACCCGCGCCACACGCCGCCGCGCAAAAACTCTTTCACGTCCTCGCGCGACGCAAACTCCTTCTCCACTGCTTGAAAACGCAGCCGCGCCGGGGTTGGCAGCGCCCACTCCATCATTTCCGCGTAAGAACACGCCGGCAAATCCGCGCGACCCAGCGGGGGCTGCGAAGTCATTGCGTCGCTCGGCGTCAGCGTGGCCAGCCAATTCTGATTCGCTTCCAGCTCCGCGATGAACCGCTCCAGCCAGCCGTCCGTATAACAATAGTCGTAAGTTCCCGGCCACACGCCGAACTTCTCCATGTCGTCGCCCATGGTGACGATTCCGCCCGGCCGCGCGCGCGCCGCCTCGCGAAAAAATCCCACCACCTCCTGGGGACTCTTGTAAGGAATCAAATAGCGCAGGGCCTTTAATCCCGGAAACAAAATTACCGGCGAGCCCTGATCCTCCGCGACAAAAGTTCCGTACAGGCTCGCCGGATCGAATCCCGCGTTCATAAAATGATTGTCATCCACCAGCGTGTATTCCACGCCCGCCGCACTCAGCACCGACGGCAACTGCGGCTCCCAAACCCGCTCGGCCAGCCACGCGCCGCGCGGGCGCCTTCCAAAGTGCCGCGCCAAATACCCAGCCAGCTTGTCGATCTGCTCCCGCGCATCCTTTTTCGATATCGCTACCAGAATCGGCTCGTAGTATCCCCCACCGAGCAGTTCCACCTGGCCGCGCTTCACCATCACCTTGAGGTTTTCGAAATATTCCGGATGCGCGCGCTCAATCCATTCGAGCAAACCCCCGGAATAGTGAAGTCCCAAGCGCAGGAAGGGGTGCCGCAGCAACACCCGCACGAACGGCAGGTAGGATTTTTGGTACGCGTGCTCCATCACTGCGTCGAAATTCCCTACCGGCTGATGCGCGTGAACGATGAGGACTAGATTGAAGCGGGTCACCTGTTAAACTCCCACGGCACTTCCACGATACCTGCCTGCGCCTCTTCTTTCCAGTGAAGAGACTGTAATATTTCCTGTATTCTTGTACTTGCGTACCTGTAGTTGCCGTCCGATCACAATCTATGCTTGGATGCCGCGACACGCCCTGCGGAGTCATCCCTTTAACTTGCGCCGGCTCTCAGCACGCCGTAACGTTCGTGCGTGTCGCCCTCGCTACGGCATGAACCTCGAGCCGCTGCGCCTCTTTTTCCGTTGCTGCGGCAACGGCAGCATCCGACGCCGTCGCCGGCGCATAAATCACCGTCAAAATCTCACGCGCTCTCTCACCGATCTGCGTGCGCGTGGAATCGCTGATGGGACTCCCAAATGGTCCCGCCGCATCCGCGAGCACCGGACGCCCTTCCAAATGCCACACGCGCCGGCCGATTCCTTCGTACTTCTCGCCCGCCGCGCCCAGCCGCAGGCAAATTCCTCCTGAAATCGCCGCGCGGTTATACACACCGTACGGCCAGCCCGTTTCAATCGAACCCAGGTTGCTCAAGTCCACCACATTCGACACGTTGTACAGCCCCTTGCCCAGCACTACGCGCCGCAGCAACGCCTCGGACGACGGCCTGTACTTCGATGGATCCATTCCCCATCGGCGAAACATCCCGCGCACGACGACAATTGTTTCGGCTTCCGCGAGCGATTCCACCGTGAACTTCCGCCGCAGCCGCGCGCACTCTTCGTCAATTTCGCGCACAAGGTCCGCGTTCGCCGGCGCAACCGTTACTTCATCTGCTTCGACAATTCCTAGCCGCACTCCCGGAATTTCAATCGCAATATCCAATTCCTCTTCTCCGTAAAATCCCCTGCTATCATAGCCCGCGACAGTTTCTCAGGCTCAATCGGAGCATTCTTATCTTAAGGTCAGGCGAGTTGCATCACGACAAATTTCAAAGCGGGATCGCGCTCTTCAATTCCGGGGAGTTTTTCAAAGCGCACGAAGTCTGGGAAGAAATCTGGCTGGCCGCGCCTGAACCCGAAAAAACTTTCCTGCAGGGCCTGATTCAACTCGCTGCCGCGTTCCATCATTATTCGCGCGGCAATCGCGCCGGCGCGCAATCGCTCGTCACTGCCGCGCTCGAAAAACTGAAGAAACTCCCCAACAACTATTCCGGCATCAACCTTGCCGCTCTGTGCGTGGCCGTTCGCGAATGGCTCGCCGCCCCACGCAACCATCCGGCTTGTGTTCCCGTTCCCGCCCCCACGATCCAATTCACTTAGAAAACCGCTGGGTGGAGTTCCGTTCTACTCGCCGGCGCGGGCCTACTCGTCCACAATCAACTCGCCCTTCATGCCCATGTGCCCAAATCCACAAAACTTGCAGCACTTGAAGGGATAGCTTCCCGCGGTCTTCGCCACGAACTCAATCGTCACGGTTTGGCCTTTCGGTATCGACCAGCAATCCTGCGGCGACGTAAATTCCAGCCCCGGCGCCCCCTTCGTATCTCCGCCATCGGGATAGACATTGATCTTGAATCCGTGCTGGTGATCCAGGGCAGTGATGCGCAGCCGCACCTTCGTTCCCTTCTTTACGTGCACCGACGAAGGAGTGTAGTTGTACTTCTTCGCGGTCATGTCGATTACTTGCACGTTCTGATCCGGGGCTTGCTGCTGAGCTGGGCTTTTCGCACTGGAAAACGGACCGCTGGCCATCCATCCTGCAATTATTAGGAGCAAAAACGCGCGCAAGAATATCTTCAACAGTAGTCTCCCTTTCATTTTTCCGTCTTGCAGGCTCTGCGTACGATGCCCCATCATCCCCGCTGATGCAAGGAATTTCCCAGACCTGCGTATATTCTCGTAAGTCCCTGGGCCGTCTCAGTATTCGACGCAGTAAGTCATTTTCCGTCCCATCCCGTCGCAATTTCTTTTCCAGCTCCCGCACCTAGCCTCCTACCTACGGAATGGGTACTATGGTGCAGCAATGCTAAACTGCATCCGAGGGCTGCTGCTCGCCACATGATTTCAGCGCACCCGCCTGACGCTTTCCCTGGCATAAGCCGACAAAGTTCCTCGCCGCAATCCGGCGCTTCCCTCGAAGTCACGGCTTTGCTCGGCCGCCTTGATTTGCCGACCGACGGGGTACGCGATTATTGCAAATACTTATCCCAGGCCTTCGCGCGGCGCGGCGATCGCATGGACGTCATTGAATTGCGCTGGGAAAATAACGGCTGGCTAAAAACGCTTCGCAGCCTCTGGAAGCAAAGCCGCGCCTGGAAGCATCGCCGCATTCTCTTTCAATACACGGCGCTGATGTGGTCGCGCCGCGGCTTTCCCATCCGCGCGCTCGCCGTGCTGGCAATTTTGAAATGGCGCCGCGTGCGCCTCGGCGTAGTTTTCCACGACGCCGGATACGCGCCAGCGCGCGGCTGGATTCGCCGCATCCGCGTGGCTTGCCAGATTTTCACCATTCGCGCCGCGTTTCGCCGCGCCGAATTCCCAGTGCTGACTGTGCCTGCGACGCAAATATCCTGGCTTCCCCGCGATTCGCGGCGCGCCGTCTTCATTCCCGTAGGCGCGAATTTTCCGGCGGATGGCGCCGTAGATATGCGCGCAAGTCTGCCATCGACTCCAACCGTCGCTGTGTTTGGCGTCACTGAAGGTCCTCACATCGCTCCGGAAGCACGTGACATTGCCTACGCAATGAAACACGCCGCAGCCAAAGTCCCGCACTTGCACCTCATGGTTCTCGGCCGAGGCGCTCTGGAAGCAGAGTCAGCTTTGCGCAAAGAACTCGCCGGCACGGACATTGCGCTTTCGGTTTCTGGAGTACTCCCCGCGGAAGAAGTTCGCGCGCGCCTGGCGGAAGCGGACGTTCTGCTTTTCGTTCGCGGCGCTATCTCCAGCCGTCGAGGCAGCGCGATTGCTGGAATCGTGTGCGGCCTTCCCGTGGTCGGCTATCGCGGCGGAGACACGGCTCCGCCCATCACGGAAGCCGGGGTGCTGCTCGTGGACGATCGCGACGCGCTCGCTGAAGCCCTCACGCGCGTTCTGACGGACGGTCAGTTGTGTCAGGAACTTCGCCAGCGGAATGTCTCCGCCACCGCGAAGCATTTTTCGTGGGACGCCATCGCCGCGCAATTCGCTCGCGCCCTCGCAAATTCCTCCGCGTAACTCCGCCCTGTGCCGTCCGGCTATCGTGCATTCGCGCACGCCGATAGAACTGCATAGATCAGTCTTCCCATTTGCCCGTTGGCGAAAAAAACTCAAGCCCCACAACGAACCGGCCACGAGCGCCCTCGCCCTCGATAGGTTTGCAGTACACGATGCGGCCATGTGCGCGAAATGTGCTCTTCAGGGCTTGCACCAGCACGCGATCGCCCTGTCTCCAGGGGACGGCGGCGAAAGCGCGAGCGCCGTGGCGGCTAACATCCTCTATCGCCAAGGTTTCCGACGATTCGGGCCGGTCGAGCAAAGAAACCCGAATCGCTGCCTTTGCGGGCGTGCGTGCCTCCATGCGCGGCATCTGAGGAGTCATGCCACCTCTCCAATAACAAGAAGCGGAATATGCTGTCCTTTGGGGGGTAAGGGCAGAGCTTCCAGTACCGAATAGCCGAAAGGCATGAGAGCGTCAATCGGGTGGGCCCTGGGGTGTCTGGTAAGTATTTATGCCTAGAATAGTCGGTCAAACTCCAGCTTGCCGCCAGGTTCTCCGAGCGCCCTTCGCAAATTGTGACGCCAGTCCGGCGCGAACATGCAAATGGACAGGGCCTGTGGAACGGGTTGCGAAGATTCAGTTAGAATGAATTCCGCAGTCAGAAGCCGCCGCACGCGAGGACTTTGTGGCTCTGCGAGACAATTTGGATGCGCGGCGCGCGGGAGCGAAGGCTCGCTTCTCGCCCGAAGATCTTGCGGTGATGCATCGCGCCACTGAAGATCTGCGCGACTCCGGCATACTGCAACGCGCCCTGAAAATCGGCGACGCCGCGCCCGCATGGGGGCTGCCTGATTCTCGCGGCGCCACGCTCCGCTCGCGCGAACTCCTCATGAAGGGCCCGCTGGTTCTCACTTTTTTTCGCGGTGTGTGGTGAGCGTACTGCACACTGGAGCTGGCAGCTCTGGAAGAATCCTTCGCTGAATTCCAATCCTTAGGAGCCACGCTTCTCGCGCTCTCGCCGCAACTTCCGGAACACTGCGCTGCCACAAGGGAAAAGGCTCATCTTTCTTTCGACGTTCTGAGCGACACTCACAACGAACTTGCGCGGCGCTTTGGAATTGTTTTCCGTTTGCCGGATGATCTGGCGGAAATCTACAAGAAGTTCAACATGGACCTCGCGAAATTCAATGGCGATGCATCCTGGGAATTGCCCTTGCCCGCGCGCTACGTGATCGACCGCGAAAACATCCTTCGCGCCGCCCACGTGAATTTCGACTACACCAAGCGCCCTGAGCCCAGCGAAACGCTTGCTGTTCTGCGGAATCTGCGCGGCGCCGCTTCGCGCGGAGAGCGATGAACTTTCCCCGTCAACTTCACGCTGGCGATTTCTTGTCCCGCGTTGCCATTGCCAACTCACAAAAAAACGGCGGACAAGAAGTCCGCCGTTTCCGAACAACAATTCCGCCGCGAAACAAACTATACTTTCGCTTTTTTCGCTTTATACCAATCCGCGTTTATTGCGGTGTAGCCCGACCATTTCTCCGGCAAATCCTCCAACGCGAAAATCGCCGTGACGGGACACACCGGCACGCACGCGCCGCAATCGATGCATTCGTCGGGATTGATGTACAACTGCTTCTCCGGCTCAAAATCCGCTTCGTCTTTGCGTGGATGAATGCAATCGACGGGGCAGACGTCCACGCAAGCTGAATCCTTGGTTCCGATGCAGGGCTCCGCAATCACATACGCCATTTAATCTTCTCTCCGAAAGACACTCTGATTATAACAGCCATCCATAGCGAAGGTAAATCCTGCCAAATAATCGGCCGGAAGTAAATCCACGAATGCAATTCATGGTCTTGCGCCGGCGAGGGGCTCGGCGTGCGAAAGTAAACACAACGGAGCGAACCAGTTCGAAGCGAAGGAGAGCTGAGCGGATAAAATGAAAGATCGATGAAGGGCACAACGAGAACGCCAGTGAAATTAGCGGACGCGATTCTTGCGGCGGGGATTTTGTGCGCGGGAATTGCGGCCGCCAGCGCCACCGTAGCCCGCACCCGCGGGAACGGAGCAAGCGCGGCCGCGGTGATAAGCGGAAGGAACCAAGGCGCAGCGAGCGCGCAAAAGGTAGAAAGCTTGCCACTGATCGATTTGACTGGCTACAAGAGGCTCGTGGCGAAATACAAAGGAAAGCCGGTGCTGGTGAACTTCTGGGCAACGTGGTGCGAGCCATGCAGGACGGAATATCCGATGCTCGTCGGCCTGGCAAAAGAATACCAATCGAAGGGCGTCGTTTTTCTCGGAGTTAGTTACGATCAGCAGCAGGACTTAACGGCAGAGGAGGAGTTTCTGGCGATGTACCGCCCGGTTTTTCTGAATTACCGGCAGAAGCCGGGAATCGATGCGGCGGCGTTCAATCACGGCGTGGATCAATTGTGGAACGGTGAACTCCCCTCGACGATTTTCTACCGGCGCAATGGGACGCTGCTGGTGCAGTTCTATGGAAGGCGCCCGCGCGCCGAATTCGAAAAAGCAATTCAGCAAATTTTGCGTGATCCATTTCTGACAAGTTCCTCCCAACAATAGAACTCAGGGCTTCTTCGCTAAGTCAGGATAGAGTGTATGCGGGTAAAGCAGGTAAACGTTGTGCATCTCCTTGCGTCGATTGTCGAGCAGTTCCAACTCCAAGTCTTGCCTCTTACGAAGGGGCTGCTTCAATTGCAATTGCACGCGGTAAGTTCCCTGAACCGCAGCGTTGAGAGCAGCGACGCGCCTTTCGAGAGGGTCCATGCGGCAGACTGGCAGTGCTGGCATGACAGGAAACATTGCTGGAGTAAAAGAAAACCCGCCCGTTTCTGCCATGAAGCCAAAGGAATCGCTCACTGCTGGAATGGTGAAATCATACGGCAAAGCAAATCGCCCATTTGGGCCATCTTGCAACGCGAGAGCGAGGAATACGCGAACGCCGCGACTGCCAAGAACTGTTGTCAGGGATTCAAGCGAATGCCGGCTTTCATCGTTGCCCAATTCGCCATCGGAGAAGAATATGGCGGAGTCGCCAGGGTCCGGCTCCTGGCCCAAATCCAGCAATGCTGCTTGGAGAGCCTCTCCAGCACGGGTCGTCCGGCCGTATGCGCTCCGTGCTCTCTTCGAATCCGGTTCGGGCAGGGCGTCTATGGCGGCGCGAATTGACGTGAAATCGCGCGTCAGCGGAACAATCTGTCTTTCTTTTTCCGCGAAGACATATAGAGCCAAAGAATCCTGTGTGCGCACGCCACTCAGAAATGTCTGAACCATTTCCTTCGCATATTGCCATCCTGTTTGTTGGTTATAAGTCGGCTCTTCCATGCTTGCGCTGATGTCGAGCAGCAGAACGATGCGGCGTGGGCCGGTATCGGGAGTGATGTTACCTACCGTGCCTTTCAGGCCTTTGATTTGCACATTCTGAGACGCGAGGCCTGAAACGATTCCTCCGTCCCGTGTCATCACAACGAGAGGTATTGTACGCGTCTCGCCGCTTTGCGCGAATGCAGACGGGACCATCACGCAGAGCGGAATAAGCACGCAGAGAGAAGCTATCGTGGCGCGTTTCATTTTTTCGATATGACGCTAGTTTACTACCCGAGAACATATCGGATTCAGAAAAGTTAGGCAAATACTTTCACCACCGAACAACGGCGGTCCCGGTTCGGCAAATTCGTGGCGGAGGAATTTGAATGACAGTAAGATAATCGGCGGGTGATTTTCGCTGGGGGATTCGGCGCGCAACAGAAATTCATTCGGCGCAATTTTGGGAGGCAATCATGTTGAAGACTCGCGGAAACAGGATCACGTGGCTCGGACATGCGACATTCCAAATCACGCTGGCAAACGGCAAAGTGGTTTTGCTGGACGCATGGGTGGACGGAAATCCGGCGTGTCCCAAGGATGCGAAAAAACTGAAGCGCGTGGACACCATGCTCATCACACACGGGCACGGCGATCACATCGGCGACGCGGTGGCGATTGCGAAGAAGTTCAAGCCGCAAGTGGTCGCGATTTACGAAACGGCGGCGTGGCTGGAGTCAAAAGGCGTGAAGAACGTGATCGGGATGAGCAAAGGTGGAACGGTTAAGGTGGGAGAAATCGAAGCGACCATGGTGCACGCGATTCATTCGAACGGAATTCAGGACGGTGGCAAAATGATTTATGGCGGTGAGCCGGCCGGGTACATCGTGCGCCTGCCGGGCGGCCTGACGATTTATCATGCAGGCGATACCGCGGTGTTCAGCGACATGAAATTGATCGCGGAATTATACGCGCCGGAAGTGGCCATGCTACCGATCGGCGATTTTTACACCATGGGCCCGCGCGAAGCGGCCATGGCCATTCGGCTGCTCAACGTGAAGCACGTCATTCCCATGCATTATGGGACTTTCCCAGCGCT
This sequence comes from Candidatus Acidiferrales bacterium, assembly GCA_049787175.1. Lineage (GTDB taxonomy): Bacteria > Acidobacteriota > Terriglobia > Acidiferrales > UBA7541 > DAHUXN01. Next base: position 31,066 of record JBAQYT010000053.1, read on the forward strand.
GACCGGAACACCCGAAGAGTTGAAAAAGCAGACGCAAGACATCGCCGGCATCGAGATTCACGCCATCAAGCCGGGTGAAAGCATCGCGTAGAAAAAGGCATGACCTGTGGTCCGTGATTCATAAGAAAACGAGAACCCCAAAAAGACAACCGCGTGATATGACACAAAGGCAGAGGTGAAGAGTGATGGCTGGAACGATAACGGGCAAGGCGGTCGAGAAATATATTTACGACATTTTGCCGGCGCGAGACTCCGTGCTCGCAGACATGGAAAAGGCCGCAACAAAAGAGGACATTCCCATCATCGGGCCGGCCGTGGGGCGCATGATGTATTTGCTGGCGCGGATTTCCGGCGCGAAGAGGATTTTCGAGATGGGCTCGGCCATCGGTTATTCGACGATTTGGCTGGCGCGCGCGGCGGGGCCGAAGGCGGAAATTTATTACACGGACGGCGATCCGAAGAACGCGAAGCGGGCAACGGCGTTCTTCAAGCGCGCTGGCGTGGAGAAGCGAATTCGCGTGATGACCGGAGACGCGCTGGCGATGCTCGACCGCGTGCGCGGGAATTTCGATTTGATTTTTATCGACGTGGACAAACATCAGTACCCTGCGGCGCTGCAAAAAGCGGTACGGCGATTGAAGCGCCGCGGCATCTTGGTGACGGACAATACTCTGTGGTCGGGACGCGTAACGCGCAAGGCGGACAGCCCGGCGACGCGTGGCGTGCAGGAGTTCAATCGCCGCGTCTATGCAATGAAGGATTTGTTTCCGGTGATGATTCCGCTGCGCGACGGCGTGACTGTCTGCCGAAAGGCATAGCTGGTTACTATTTCCAGCCTTTGCGCTGGCGCAGGCCGGTGATGTGGGCAACGTGATGGCGGCCGTGCCAGGCGTAAAGGCCAAGCGTGTCGTCGAGAGACATTGCGCCGCGCTCGGGATGCTTCATCTTGCGTGAAAAATCGGCGGGACTCATGCCACGAAGCAAGTTCAACCAGCGCTCATGCAGCGCGTCCATTAGCGTAAGCGACGATTCCACCGGCGTGGTCTTCGAATCACTTAGCTCCGCCCAACTCGTCTCATTGTAGGGCTTGATCGTCGGCTCGTCTTCGGTCAGCGCGAGTTTGAATCGCACATAGGAATTCATATGGCTATCTGCCAGGTGATGGACCACCTGCTGCACGGTCCAGCCGCCATCGCGATAGGGCGTATTGAGCTGCTCGCGCGATAATCCGGCGACGGCAGCGCGCAATTTCTTGGGCGCCTCTTCGATTTGCGCCAGGAGCTGTTTGCGATTCTCTTCGGTCAGTTTCTCCACCGGCTGATATTTCCCCACCGGATACCGCAACTCCGCGTCGCTCATCGGTTCGGTTCTCCTCTTTTGGATTCTGCTCAGCCGAAAACTATTGCTGGTTGTCTTGATATTCCTCGTGCCAGGCCATCTGAATGGCCTCAAGCTTGCCCTCACTCGACTGTGAAGCATCGCCAGCGAAGCCGTCGAGCTCGGTGACCCATTTGTGCAGATCGGTGAAGCGGACGGTCAGCGGGTCAACGTCCGGAAATTTTTCCGCGAGGCGGATGCCGATTTCCTCGGTGTTGTCCCAATCAAACGTGGAAGGCATGTTTGCTCCTCGTGAATTCGCGTTGCAGGATCAGTGTTCGGCTTCCTTGGCGTAATTCTTATTCCACGACGGAATTTCGATGACAATATCCTTCGTGCCGTCGGGAACGCACTGGCACCCGAGGCGCGACTTGGGCGTGACGCCGGGGGCTTCGTCGAGCTGATCGAGCTCGGCGTCGGTTGCTTCGTTGCACGATTCCAGACCTTCGTGGACGATGACGTGACACGTAGAGCAAGCGCAGACGCCGCCGCAGGCGTGATCGAGTCCCATTTGGAAACCCGTGGCGATGTCGAGAATGCTGCCGGGTAAACCGTCGTGGCCGTAAGGAAGTCTCGCAGGATCAACTTCGACGGTCTTGCCTTCCTTCGCGAAGGTGACTTTGAACTTCTGCGTCGCCGGAGTGTATTTTGTTTCTTCGATGTACGGATTCTTGCCGCCCATTTGCCGCTCCTCAAAACTTGACGCGAGCTTAACACGCAAAACGCCGGCCACGGATGCGGCCAGCCGCGCGTCAGACTTCGTCGATGCGCTTGCCTCCGACAGCCGCTTGCAGCGCTTTGTTCATGCTGATTTCCGCGAGATGTTCGGTCGCGTGATTCAATTCGTCGATCTTCTGGCGGATCAGCTTGTAATCCGCGCCCGCCGTGGCGTCGCGCAATGCTTTGACTGACGCGTCGATCTTCACGCGCTCCGCAGGAGGAAGCGATTGCGCCTCGTCTCGCGCGAAGGCTTTTTCCGTAGCGCGCAGGATGGTGTCCGCCTCGATGCGCGCTTCGATCAACTGGCGCTGCGCGAAATCCTGCTCGGCGAATTCAATGGATTCTTCGAGCATTTTTTCCATCTCCGCGTCGGTCAAGCCGTAGCTGGGCTGCACTTCGATGGAACTTTGCTCGCTGGTGCGCAAATCGCGCGCGGCGACTTGCAGAATTCCGTTGGCGTCGATGAGGAATTTGACTTCCACGCGCGCAAGGCCCGCCGGGCCCGGAGGGACCTTCAATTGAAAACGAGCGAGCGAGCGGCAGTCTTTCGCCAGTTCGCGCTCGCCCTGCAAAATGTGAATGTCGATGCCGGTCTGATTTTCGACGCCGGTGGTGAATAGTTCCTGCGCGCTGGCGGGAATGGTGGAGTTTCGCGGAATCAGTTTGGCGACCACTCCGCCCATGGTTTCGATGCCGAGCGACAGAGGCGTGACGTCGAGGAGCAGCATATTCTTCACGCCGCTTTCGAGAATGTCGGCTTGCACGGCAGCGCCGAGCGCGACCACTTCATCAGGATTCAATTCGACGTGCGGAGGGCGGCCGAAATAGTCGGCAACGGTTTTGCGAACAAGAGGAATACGCGTGGAACCACCGACGAGCACGACTTCATCGATTTCCGATGGATGCAATTTCGCGTCGGCGAGGGCCATTTTCACCGGACCCATGGTTCGCGCGACGGTAGGCGCGATGATTTTGTCGAAATCGGCGCGGGGAAGCTCGCGAAGATACGCGCGTCCGCCGGGCACTTCAAAACCGATGGTGGCGTGCTCGGCGCTGGAGAGTTCGTGCTTGGCGTGAACGAGGACCTTGCGCAGCTGCTGCACGGCTTCCGGGTTTCCCGAAAACTCGAAGGCATACTTCGCGCGGATTTCCGCGCTGACCACATCGAAGAGCGCATTGTCGATATCGTCGCCGCCGAGATGCGTGTCGCCATTGGTGGAAAGGACCTGATAAATGTCGCCTTCGTCGCTGGAAATGAGCTTCAGAATGGAAATGTCGAACGTGCCGCCGCCAAAATCGTAAACCGCGACGCGGCCGCGGCGCTGCTTGTGCAAGCCGTAGGCGAGCGCGGCGGCGGTGGGCTCATTGACCAAACGGAGGACCTCGAGGCCGGCGAGACGACCGGCATCTTTTGTAGCTTGGCGCTGTGCGTCATTGAAATACGCGGGCACGGTGATGACGGCGCGGTCGACGGTGTCTTTGAAAAATCTCTCAGCCCAGGATTTCAGCTCGCGCAAAATGAATGCGGAAATCTCCGACGGCGTGAAGTATTTTTCGCCGAGGCGAACGCGGATCACGTTGCGAGACTGTTCGTCGATGCGAAACGGAAAAATCTTGAGCTCGTCGCGAATGTCTTCAACCCCGCGGCCCATCAAGCGCTTGACGGAATAAATGGTGCGCTCGGGCTGCGTGAGAAGCAGCTGGCGGGCGGCTTCGCCGACGACGATTTTGCCTTCCGCGTCGAGGCTTACGACGGAGGGGCACAGCGTCTCGTCCCACGGGCCCGGGATGCACCGCGGCTGGCCGGTCGCGGGATCCATGAACGCGATCAGGCTGAAAGTGGTTCCGAGGTCAATGCCGACTGTCTTCGCCATCAACTAGTCCCTTTGCTCAAACGCCTCTGAAAAGTACGCTAAAGTTATCGATTAGAAAAAACGATCTCGCGTATTTACTACAACTTAGCCCGATTTCTAATTTCAGGCGTGTGGCGATTAGAAATCACGATCCCTGCCCCAGTTCCTCGCCTACATTTCGGACTAGATTGCGAATATAGGAGCGGCGATTCAATAATTCATTCAATTTCGCCATTACGGATTTACGGGCAGCGTCGCCTTCGGAATTCGAGGGGACCTTGTCCCATTCTTCGAAGACCGCGTTCAGTTCGGCGTCGACTTCGGCCAATTTCTCCTGAAAATTCTGCTGCGCTTCGGTAAGTTTTGCGCGCAGTTCGGTCAAATCGCCGCTGTCGCTTTTGGCTTCGCGCAATTCGTCGAGCGATTCGTTCAATTCAAAAACTTCCTCAAGCAGTTCCGGAGGAGCTTGCTGCTTCGAGGCGCCTTCCTTGCGGACGCCTGCGCGGAGCAACAGATATTCGACGCGAGCAATCGGATCGCGCAAGGTTCGATAGGCGTCGTTCAACTCCGAAGAGCGCTCAAGGGCGAGATTGCGCTCGTACTCAGAGGCTTTGACGAAATTGTCGGGATGCAGCTTCCAGCTCAATTGGTGGAAGCGCTGCTCGAGGCCGGCTTCATCGATTTGCAATTTTTGCGGCATTGCGAAAAACGCGAAGTAATCAGCGTCTCGCGTAAGCGGCTGGATTTTCCCGCAGGCGGCGCAAAAATGTCCTCCGTCAGACGGAGCCTTGCAGCTCCAGCACATCAATTGAGGCAAGGACGCGGGCGTAACCCCAGTTTGTGTTTTCGTGGCGCTCATCGAATTCTCAGGACTTTCTTCGCCTGCCAGCAGGCTAGCTCCGCGCGTGGAAACGGAAAGGCCGGGGGCACTTCTCATGCAATTCTCACGCGGTGAAGGAACTGCCGCACCCGCAGCTTCTCGTTGCCTGGGGATTTTGGAAAATGAACCCTTGGCGCACCAACGTCTCTTCAAAATCGAGGGTCGTGTCCGTGAGATAAAGAAAGCTCTTTGGATCAACGAAGACGCGGGCGCCATTTTCCTCGATGACTTTGTCGCGATCGCGTGCTTGCGTTTCGAGGCGCATGGCGTACGAAAGCCCGGAGCAACCGCCCCCCTGCACGCCTACGCGCAGTCCACCGGAGTCCGCGGCTACGCCTTCCTTGGCGAGCAACTCGCGGATTTTCTCCGCCGCTTTTTCGGTGACGTGGATCATAAGAAGCCAAATCCCTTTACCGCGCGAAAAACCTCACGTCAGTTCGCGCAAACAACGCGAACGGGACGTGAGCTACACGGAACCACGAAGGCGGCTTAACTGTGCGCTTGCGTGGCGCTGGCCTCGGCCGGTTTCGCTTCGCCGGCCTTCTGCTTCCAGTCGGAGATGGCCGCCTTGATGGCGTCCTCGGCGAGGACGGAGCAGTGGATTTTCACCGGCGGCAGCGAAAGCTCGCGGACGATGTCCGTGTTCTTGATCGCGAGAGCTTCCTCGACGGTCTTGCCGCGGACCCATTCGGTGGCGAGCGATGAGCTGGCAATCGCCGAGCCGCAACCGAAGGTCTTGAACTTGGCCTCTTCGATGACGCGCGTCTCGGGATTGATTTTCATCTGCAGCTTCATCACGTCGCCGCATTCCGGTGCGCCGACAAGACCGGTGCCGACGTTTTGGTCCTTCTTGTCGAGCGAGCCGACGTTGCGCGGATTATTGTAATGATCGATCACTTTGTCTGAATAAGCCATCATGCCCTCCAAAATTTGGACTGCTCAAGCACCTAACCCGCCTTGCGTGATGCAATGATAGCCACGCAAAGAAAACCCACAACGAAAAGCGTAAGCGTTGAGACTTTCAATAACGTCTCGTTTTCTGATCTCACGCACGCGAGTTCCTTAGTCTGCCGGCTTCCCGAAAGCCAAGTCACCGCCAGCCCCGCCAAACTCAAGAACAAGCCAACATATAACATCGCGTTCTCCTACGCCGTTTTCCAATTCATTTTGCTGACGTCGGTGCCCTCTTTGGCCATTTCGTACAGCGGAGAAAGCTCGCGAAGGCGCTCGACGGTTTCGACGACGCGACTGGTGACGTAATCGACTTCTTCGACGGTGTTGAAGCGGCCGACGCCGAAGCGAATCGAGGTGTGCGCCAGATCTTCGCCGACGCCGAGAGCTTTGAGAACGTAGCTGGGTTCGAGAGTCGCCGAAGTGCAGGCCGAGCCGCTGGAAACGGCGATGTCGTTGATGCCCATGAGGAGCGATTCGCCTTCCACGTACGCGAAACTGATGTTGATGTTGTGCGGCAGGCGGTGCTCCATGGAGCCATTGATGTAGGTTTCATCGAGCTTGCCCATGATGCCGTTTTTCAGACGATCGCGCAGGCCACTGAGGCGGGCGCTCTCTTCGACCATTTCCTGGCGGCAGAGGTCGCAAGCCTTGCCCATGCCGACGATGCCAGGAACGTTCAGCGTGCCGGAACGCATGCCGCGCTCATGGCCGCCGCCGTCGATGATGGCGGTCAACTGGACGCGAGGATTCTTGCGGCGGACATACAGCGCGCCGACGCCCTTGGGGCCGTAGAGTTTGTGCGCGGAAATCGAGAGCAGGTCGATGCCGTCTTTCTGAACGTCGACGGGGATTTTGCCGATGGCCTGCACCCCGTCCACGTGGAAGAAGATGCCTTTTTCCTTGGCGATCTTGCCGATTTCAGCGATGGGCTGAACGACGCCGATTTCGTTGTTGGCGTACATGATGGTGATCAAAATGGTCTTGGGCGTAATGGCGCGGCGCAAATCGTCCAAATTGATGCGGCCGTCCTTCTCGACAGGCAAATAGGTGACTTCGTAGCCTTCTTTTTCCAGGCGCTTGCAGGTGTCGAGCACGGCTTTGTGCTCGGTGACCTGCGTGATGATGTGATTGCCTTTCTCGCGGTACATGGCGGCGACGCCCTTGATGGCGAGATTGTCGGATTCAGTGGCGCCGCTGGTGATGACGATTTCCTTCGGCGTTGCGTTGATGAGCTGCGCGACCTGCGCGCGACCTTCCTCGACGCCCTCTTCAGCAACCCAGCCAAAGGCATGGTTGCGGCTCGCGGCGTTGCCGAATTTCTCATTGAAATAGGGCAGCATCGCGTCAATGACGCGCGGATCCACCTGCGTGGTCGCGTGATTATCAAAATAAATCGGCAGCTTGATGGCCATTCCTGCTCTCCTAAATTCTTAGTTCGACGACCTCGGAAGCCGGGGCGTCGTCTGCTATCTGCGAAATCGTGACTTTGTTCAGCACCGCGAGGATGCTGTTATTTACCTTGCGAAGCGGCTCTTTAATCGTGCAAGTCTTCGTCTGGTCGCAGTCACCGTGATGCGTGACGCACGACGTCAGCGAGAGGGGGCCGTCAATGGCGTCAATCGCTTCGAGCGCGGTAATGAGCCGCGCGTCGCGAGCCAGCGTGTAGCCGCCGCTTGAGCCGTGACGCGCTGCGACAATCCCGACACGAGCGAGCCGCTGGAGAACCTTCGCCATCAGAGGCGCGGAGATGCCGTAGATTTCGGCAATGTCCGAGGCACTAAAAGAACCTTCGTCCACATGCACGGCAAGGTGCTTCAGAGCGATGAGCGCGTAATCGGATTTTTTGGATAGCTTCAGCATGATGCCCTTGCGACTATATACGACTCCCCCAGTCGCATATGGAGTTTAGTCTTTCCCGGTATGCCTTGTCAAGTAGAGAAACGGAGGCAAATGCCATCATGTCAAAGAGTTAAAGCCGGACTCCGCTGGTCGCACTTGACTTAGATGCGCTCGCACCAAATGGCGAGATTGGGATTCTGAGTGGCAACCTGGCGGGTTGAACTGCTCGTCAGAAGCTCGAAAAGCAGCACAATCGAGCGCGGAGGGCGCAGGAAGCTCTTCGAACGTTCAACGGCCGGCGCGCTCTTCAGGGAATGGCATCAGGAAGTCTTTCGTGCCACAGAAGGCCTAGAAGCAGACTGGCTACCGTCTTTCTTCAGAAGTTCGGCAGCCTGCAGTACGGTCAGATCGTCAGACACACGGTGATAGTTGGACTCGATTACTTTTTCGCGGACGGTGATGGTCTTGAAGAAGAGCGCTTTGCCGGCGAGATTGGTGTCCAGAAGAATGGAATCCCAGTGACCATCTCCGACATCCTGTTGTTTCGCGTCGAAGGTGCCGCCTTTGTCCAAGTGGCCGAGCAAACCTGCGCCAAAGTTGACGCGGCTGGCGAGCCGGCCGCGCAACTCAGCGAGGCGCGTGCTGCCTTTACTGATCAAGAGCTCGCCGGTCATGTGATGGAAAACTTCCGCCTCGCGCGTCGATGCATGGAAATGGGGATTGGGCTGGAACGTCAACCGAATCAATCCGTCCTGCTTCCCCGCGTATTGGTAGAGCAATGCGTTGGGCAGCATCTCCATGAGATCCTGCTCTTTCTTAAAATCACTTGAGGAAGCCTTCCGCTTTTCTGCCTGTTCCTTGGAGCTGTCCACGAATTTGCGGATTCGCGCCTGTTCGGCTTCTCGCTGCGCTTTCGTCAGCGGGCGCCCATCGATCGCAATGAGGCGCTGCACTTGGCCATTCTTGGTTTCGACGACGTCCCAAGTTTCGCTCCCGCTGGGTTTCACGTCAACTTTGCGAAACCGCCAGTGCGTGGTGTCATCCGCATCGGCCTTTACCTCGTTCTGAACCATTTTCTTGACCAGTTCCTGCGCGCTTAAGTGCGCGGAGGACTCCGACGATCGTTTAGGGACGTCCGAGTGCGCGGCGCGGTTCGGAGCAAAGAAGAAAAGCGCCAGAATCAGCAGAAATCCCGTTGCCGATGCCTCGAAAGCGATCGCTTGGCGAGTTGGATCCATCTGGTTCATCTCCGGTGCGCGACATTCGGGGCCGCGGTTCAAGCGCACGTCGGAAGTTAGATGTTTGCGAAGGGCAGAAAGGGACGCGAACATGGCCTCCCGGAAGGAACTTCGGCGATTATTCACCAAAGCGAAACAGCGGCGCCGGAACAGAGAGATTAGGGTTTCCAGGTTTCCAAAAACTGCTCAACGTCTTTCAGGCCGATTCGGGTGGTGTTTTCGAAGTCCCCATTTTTTTGCGAGACGAGCAGATTGCCCTTGCTATCGAGAACGGCGAGGCTGGGCACGCCCCTTTTCAGTGGAATTTGATATTTTTCGGCCAGATCGAGATTCGCGTCGTATTGGCCGATATTGATGTGCACGACGACGTAGTTCGGATCGAGAATCTTAGCGACTTCGGGATAATGAAACGTTTCGTCGAGCACGTGGCAGTCGTAGCACCAGTTGCCACCGAAATCGAGGAGCACGCGGCGGTGTTCGCGGGCGGCTACGGACAAGGCGAGACCGATGTCCGTCCGGGCTTCCGATGCGTCGGGATACAGATCTGGTTTCGCGTCGACAGGCTGAGGCAGGCGCGAAAGATTGGTGCGCTGCGTGGCGACGATCACCGATTTGCCGTCTTCTTGAATCCAATTCTGAGCGATCGATGCAAATGACTTTGTTGGACCGGAAGCTCCCTGCATGGTTGCTTCGAGGGTAAAAATCACGCGCTGAAGACCGGCCTGCGGCGTATCAACGCGAACGACGTGCGTGGTTAGATGCGAGAGCCCGGAGGATTTGACGCCGGCCCAAAAATCCGGCTCCGCGGAAGGATCGCTGCTCATCGCCGTTTGGGGGGTCTTCGTGGTCGCGGGCGGCTCGACGCTGTAGAGCGCGCGGAGCGCCGCGGCGTTTCCGGAAAGGACCGCCGCTTTCCAAGTTTCGAGAGGAGCGAATTGCTGTGAACTCATGGCAGCGTCCTGGCCGCGGACGTTTGCAGACGCCAATATGGCCAAGCTCAAAACTGTTGCGATCCTGAATGTCATCGAGCGTTTCATCGGAATATTCCTATATATATTTGGCGTATTCCCCTGGCCATGTGAAGCCTCGCCGCCGACCCGTGGAAACAAACGCACCAATGTGTATATACCCTGCGGCGATTCTTTAGATACACGGAGGCTAAGAATGGATTCAAATGCCTTTTGACTTCGGCAGGGGTATTTCCCTCGACGCGGGAGCGCGATACAATCGGGGCGCCGGAGTAGGGTGCTCCGGAGATTCTGGCTCATTTATCGCATGATACCTTTCGTCAAATCGCGGACTGCGTGGGACGCTGGCGCTGCCGGGCTGGGGCGGCTCGAACTGAACGTGATGGAGATTGTGTGGTCGCGCGGGGAATCGAGTGTGCGCGACGTCGTCGCACATCTAGCGCGACCGCTTGCGTACACGACGGTAATGACGACGCTGGACCGGCTGTACAAGAAAAATCTGCTGGACCGGCGCAAAGCGGAGCGGGCGTTTCGTTATTCACCGCGATTTTCGCGCGACGATTGGGAACGCAAACGCGCGGACAACCTACTTGCAGGATTCCTCGGGGGATCACAGCCTTCGCGTGATTTGTTGATATCGTGCCTGGTCGAGGCGGTTGGGCAGTATGACAAAGCGATGCTCGATGAACTGGAAAAGAAAATACGCGCGAAGCGCAAAGAACTGCTTCACAGGAGCAGCGGATGATTCTTCCCTATACGCTGCGGCTGCTGTGTTTGTGTTTCGCGTCGTTTTTTTTGATTCATGCGGCTTTGGGATTGGCGGTGTGGACTGCCACGCCGGGCGCGATACGCATCGGGCAATCCATGCGGCCCCGAAGCGGCGCGCGATTTCTGCTGGGGCTGCGGCTGCTGCCCGTGACGCTGGCTGCATTCGTCGTGGCGGGACTTTGTGTTCCGAGCTATCTGTGGCTCGAAACGAATGAAGCGACCGAACGAGTCGGGCTCGCGTGCTGCGTGATGGCGCTGCTGGGTTCGTTTATATGCGCGAGTTCGATGGCGCGGTCAGCCCAGGCGCTACTGCTTTCCGTGCGACAGGTTAGGCGATACAAGCGCGAGGGATGCCCGGACCGCGAGGGCGATTCCCTGCCCGTGACAATTATGGACAGCGACACACCGGTGCTGGCGCTTGCCGGCTTGATCCGGCCGCGCGTGATCGTTTCGCGCGGAGTGCTGCAAACGCTGTCACGCGAGGAACTGAAAGCCGCGCTGGAACACGAGCACGCGCACCGGAAGTCACAGGACAATTTGAAACGATTGGTTCTTTTTCTCGCGCCGGAGATCTTGCCCTTTTCGCGGGGATTCACGCGCTTGAATTGCTGCTGGGCTAGATTGATCGAGTGGGCCGCGGATGACGAAGCCACTGTGGGAGATTCACAGCGTTCGCTTTCACTTGCCGCCGCGCTGGTGCGCATGGCGCGGATGGGCGCTGCGCCTACCGTGTCGCCGCTCGCTAGTTCTTTCACCGGGAACGATCGAGATCTTTCCATTCGCGTGGATCGGCTGCTTGGGTTGGCGCCGATTCATGAAAATCTGCCACGCCGGGCGCGCGCCGGGCTGAGCATCGCGGCGGCGCTCGTTATGATGCTCGCCGTCGCCGCGATGATTCGGCCTTCCACGTTCTTGTCAGTGCATCACCTGCTCGAACAACTGCTTCGCTAGCTGGACCTTCGCGTTCACTTCGCAACTCCTGGCGAACACCATCGTGAATTACGACTCGTGGTAGTAATTGCATGCTTGCTTTAGCCTGGTTAGTTCTTGAAACAAAACGAACATCCAGGAGACAGAATGCCTCGTGCACAAAAATTGTCCTCTTTCTTTTTACTAGCAATTTTCTTGACAACGATTTCCCCGTTGCGTCTCTTCGCGCAGACGCCCGATACAGCAACGATCCAAGGGCGAATCACCGACCAAAGCTCAGCCGCTGTCTCTGGCGCGGAGGTTACCGTGACAAACTCCTCGACTGGGGAGAAGCGCACCGCTGAAACAGATGTTTCCGGCTATTTTTCTGTCGCTGGCCTTCCCATCGCGGGAAACTATAACGTCACCGCGCACAAGGAAGGTTTCGCGGAGGGCCAAGCAAACGCCATCACACTCATCGGCGGCAGAACGGCAACGCTGGCGTTTCAGCTTAATGTGGCCGGCGCACAGACACAAGTCACAGTCACGGGCGCTGTCGGCGAAGTGAGTACCGACGAACCACAACTGGGCATTCACATCAGCGCCGCCCAGGCGCAGGAAATTCCGCTCTACAATCGGCGCATCACTTATTTGCCGCTGCTCGAAGCCGCCAATCGCCCCGCGATCAGCCAGGGCGACATTTTCATGAACGAAGATCTCTTTACAACGAATGGAACGGGCCGCCGCCAGACGTGGTTTGAAGTCGACGGCAGCAACGCGGTAGACGCCTGGGGCCGGCAAACCATTTTCAGTAATATTCCGCTCGACGCGGTTCAAGAAATGACGGTTCTTACGAATGCGTTCTCAGCGCAATACGGTCTGACGGCCGGCAGCGTGATCAATATGGTCACAAACAGCGGAAGCAACAAGTTTCATGGCGATGCACTCGTTCTTGGCCGTCCCTCCGGCCCTGAAGCGGAATTGTCGGGTTTCTCATCCACAACCGCGACCAGCGGCAACGACGTCGCCAGCGATACTCTGACGCAGGTTGCATTGGGACTGTCTGGACCTATCGGATCAGATAACCGGACCTTTTTTTCAACGGACTGGCAATATAGCTCCCAGGACCGCGCTTCGCCGGTTATCTCGCCCGTCGCACCCGGCAATTTCGTCGGACATTATCAAGGATGGCTGGGCTTCTTGCGCCTGGATCATCAGATCACAAATGACAATGACATTTTCTTCCGCAGCGACGCGGATGATTTCTATGACACCAACCCTAACGGCATCGTGGGCGGAAATACGTTGCCAACCGTGGACCGTATTTTCAAGCGCCGCACCTACTCGGAAGAGTTGGGGGACACTTGGACTTTGAGCCCGTCGTTTCTGAACAATGCTCGAGTGCAATTCCAGCTTGCATCGCCGATCACGGAATTCGATCCGACGGTTTTCGGAACGGAGTTTTCAGTCCCGATCTCAGCGGGCGGCACATTTACGACCGGAACATCACAATCCGCCCACCTGCAAAATCGCCAGTACGAAGTGAACGATACCGTTTCATCGGTGCACGCAAATAACACGATCACATTCGGCGGCGACATGATTCACGCGCACAATGGCGGCGACAGCAAAGAATTCGGCGGGCCGATTTTTGATGGAGAGTTCGTGTACAACGCGTGTACACAGGCTCTTTCGGTGTGCGAAAGCCCGGCTTATCTGGACAACATCGCCAACGTGGCAAGCTACACGCAAAGCTACGGAAATGCGTCGTACACGGTAGACGACACGCTCGCGTCAATGTTCGTGCAGGACGATTACAAAGTGCGGCGCAATTTCGTCGTCAACCTCGGTTTGCGATACGAGATGCAAACGTTCACGGATTCGACGAAAGACTTCGCTCCACGTGCGGGTTTTGCGTATGACCTCCACGGAGCGGGGAAGACCGTAATTCGCGGCGGCTTCGGAATCTACTACTCACAAATCGTCGACAATTCCGAGGCAAACTACGCTCTCACGGGCCCAACCGGCGTATTCAATTATAAGGCGGCGCCGGGGCAGATCGGCTTTCCGACCAGCGTGTCGGCGGCGCCATTGCCCGCGTTTCCCGCCGGAGCGCAAGCGCCGCTGCGCAGCTTGTACATTCGTCCCGGCGAAAGCGCTTACCTCAACCAGTTCTTCGATACGTCCACGCTGATCGGCTATCCGAACGTGCTGCTGAATCCGTACACCGAGCAATGGACACTCGGAGTTCAACGGCAGCTCATCTCCAACTGGGTTCTAAGCGCGGACTATGTTGGCTCGCATACGCTGCGGATCAACCGGCCACTCGACGTGGATCCGCCTGCACCATTCACGCGAACGGCTCCCGATGAAGTTCGCTCGGCGCAGGCAGCCAATTGCACCAGACCGTTGTGGGTTCTGTTCTATCAACAGCTGGGCACCGCCTGCCCGGCCACCGCCGGTAGTCCGGAGCCAGCGTATTCGGTGATTCAATCCGACGTGAACGACGGATTCGCTTTTTATGATGCACTCGACATTGACGTGAGCCGCCGCTTCTCGAACGGCTTCCAAATGCTGGCCAGTTATACGTTGTCGCATGCCATTGACAACGTCGACCCAGACATCCCGAGCCAAAATCCAAACGATCCCAATTTCACCGGAGATCAGGAAAAAGGGAACGCGATTTACGATCAGCGCAACCGCTTCGTCTTGAGCGGAGTCTATACCGCGCCTTTGAAAATTCGCATCGGCGGCGTGGGAACGTTTGGTTCCGGCTTACCCTATAACATCACTACCGGCGTCACGAACAGTGGCGATACGGGCGCAACGACGGATCGTCCGGTGGTCAATGGCTCTGTGATTGGCCGCAATACCGGGCATGGCCGGCCGATCTACAGCGTCGATCCGTTCATCGAGCGCCCGTTTACCTTTGCCGAACGCTATGAGTTGAATTTGCGCGCCGAAGCGTTCAACGTTTTCAACCACGCGAACTTCGTGGGCTACAGCGGCACGTGGGGTGACGGCGCGACGCCTGGGCTCGGTTTCGGCCAGCCGCTCGCGGGCGTAACCAATCAACTCCCTGCGCGCGAATTGCAATTTGAGGCAAAATTCAGCTTCTAACCGTATGGTGGCAGCGCCGGAAGCCCCGCTTTCAGCGGGGCTCTTCCGAACTACGAGTCGTGGTAGTAGATGGCCGCGCACAGTAGGCTGCGAGCGCCTTAAGGAGCTCGTCGTGACTAAACAGGGGCGCGCAGCTTTTGCATTCTTTGCTGTTTTGTTTTTTGTTGCGTTTTCTTCGCAAGCGCAGGATTTTCACGGTAGCATCATCGGCGAGGTTGTCGACTCGAGCGGCGCTCGCGTGCCCAATGCAAAGATCGTAGCCCGCGCGGAGCAAACATCCCTTGAGCGCGAGGCGATAGCGAATGCGCAGGGCGAATTTCGCATCTCGGATCTTCCGCCCGGCCCCTATCGCTTGACCGTTTCCGCGGCGGGCTTCTCCAACGCCACGTCCGACGTCTCTGCCGTGGTTAGTTCTGTTCAGGACGTCAGCGTCACATTGAAGCCTGCAACCGTCCAGCAAAGCGTCACCGTTCAGGGACAGGCTTCTTCCATCACGACGCAGCCGCTTGACGTCACCAGCGCCGTGCACGGCGGCGCCGTTTCGGCGCACGACCTCGAATCTCTGCCGCTTCCGGCACGCAGCTTCGCCAACATCGCTTATCTCGTACCCGGAACTGAGCCTGTTGAGCCTTCCGATCCTACCAAAGCACGCATAACTGCCGTGTCCACCGGCGGAAGCTCCGGCTTGAACAACGAACTGTCGGTTGATGGCGCCGACAACTCCGACGACTATATCGGCGGCTTCCTGCAAAATTTCTCACCCGACGCCATTCAGGAATTTGCCGTACGCACCTCGAATGAAGAAGCGGATACCGGGTGGACAACTGCCGGGTCTGTTGTGATCACCACCAAGCACGGCACCAACGATTGGCACGGCGATGCGGCTGTGTATGACCGCCAGGCAGCGCTAAACGCCCGGTTCCCGATTGAGAATCCGGCGCAAACATGCACGAACGGCGTCTGCGTGAACAATCCCAAGCAGCCGTTCTCACGCCAGAATTACGTCGGCACGCTCGGCGGACCTATCGCGAAGGGCAAGGTGTGGTTCTTCACCTCATTCGAGGGCGTGCACGAGGATGCGAGCATTGCCTACAGCCCGGCAAGCCTGACGCAATTCAACGCGCTCGCGCAATTGGCGCAAATGGGGTTGATCACCGGCGTTCCTTCGATCAACGTTCCCTCCACTGTTCCGATTCCCTTTCGCGATTACCTCGGCTCGATGCGCTTTGACTGGGCGCAATCACCAAAATCGAATTGGTTCCTGCGTACGTCGGGAGACACCTATGTCGCGCATAATGACCTGGTGGAGCAGGGAACATTACCCTCAACTGGTCTGCTGACGCACAACAATTACTGGAATGTGGCGCTTAGCAACACCTATACTTTCAATCCAAGCACGGTTGGCACTTTGGTCCTCGGCGGGAGCTTATTGCATCTCACGCAGACTCGGGATTCAGATCTGGGTTTCGCGCTGGCGTTCCCCTTCAGTTCCACAGCGCTTACCATTTCCGGTTTCGAAACCTTCGGCGACAACCAATTTGCTACTCCTATTACTTTGTTTCCCGACCTACGCAATCAAGAGAAATACCAGGCACGCTACGACCTGAGCCACATTGTGGGTACGCATTCGCTCAAGTTTGGAGTCGACTTCATTCACGAACCCGTGCTGGGCGGGGCTTTTGCCAGCACGGCCGAAACTCTCGCCAGTTACGTCAATAACCCGAGCTTCTATGTACAGAACCCCGGCGTCTTCGGAACGTTTACCCCGCAATGTGTCAACTTCACCGCTTCGGACGGCTCGACTTGTGCGTTCACTCCTGCTGGCGACGGCAGCTTTTCACAGAATGTTCAGCGTCTAGCTCTCTACGCCGAGGACTCCTGGCGAATCACGGACAAGCTCACATTCAACTACGGCTTGCGTTGGCAGTCGACTTGGGGGTTATTCCTCGGGTCGGGCCGAAGTGAAGCTGACAATGCCGCGTACATCACGCTGCAGGCATTGCAGATTCCGGTTGTGCCCAGCCTGCCGGACGATGACCACGCGCAGGTCGCACCTCGTATTGGGCTCGCTTACGCTCTTGGCCAGAGCGAGACGACTGTAATTCACGCTGGCTTCGGCATGTATTATGACGATCTGGCACAGAACGGATGGGCTACTGCATTCCAGGCTGTCAACAGCTCGAACTTCACCACCGGACCGTGCAGCCTTACTGGAGGCCCAGGCACCTTTGCGCTTACCGGCTCCGGGTGCCTGACCGGCGGCAGCGGGGTGACGGGCAATCTGGTGGGCTCCCCTTACAGCACGCCATACGCCATCCATGTTACCGGCGGCGTGGAGCACGCTTTCAACAGGCAGTGGCTCATGAGCGCCGATTACATATTCGAGGACGGCGTTCATGGATACCGCGGCTTCCCTTATACCAGCGGCACCAGCTTATTGACACCGCTCATTCCTGCGACAGACCCAAGCTTTGCCACCGATCAGGCAAATGTGGTGCCCAATGTCAATGTGTTCGAGTCTGACAACCGTTCGAAGTACAACGCGCTGGTGCTGCATCTTGCAGGTAATATGAAGCGCTTCAATCTGGTCGCGAACTATACGCTTTCCAGGGCGGACACATGGGGTTGCCTGTTGGGCGAACTGTTTGACTACGTCGACGGCGTCTGCAGCTTGCCAAACGGGCAGCTTGACGCTTTCGGGCCGGGAGACTACGGACCGTCTGGTGAAAACGTTACGGACCGTTTCGTTCTGGCTGGCACCGTGCACCTTCCCGGTGGATTTGAGTTGAGCAGCATCAATCAGTTCGAAAGCGCCCGCCCCATCACCATCACGAACGCGGACAATACCGGGCGCATCTATGTAAATGGAATGTACACAAGCCTCGATGAATTCCGCGGCAGGCCTTACATCCAGTCAGACCTGCGCGTCACGCGGCCGTTCAAAATCAACGAGCGTTGGACCATCCTGCCATTCGTTGAGTTCTTCAATCTGTTCAACCGCAACAATCCTGGGGCGAACTACGCGGTCAACGTCGTCCAGCTTCCAGTTCCAGCGTCGCAGATGGCGCCAAATCCCGTCACGGGCATCACGAATGTCACGAGTATTTGCGCGAACGCAAGCTGCACTCAAACCACGCCCATCAGCAGCCTGAGCCAGCTTGAGATACCCGAGGGTGCGCTGGGCGACTTCTTCGGGCCGGGAACGACGGTGGGCATCCCGTTCGCCGCGCAGTTGGGTGTGCGGGTGACGTTCTAACCTTTTGTGCCAGCAAATGGGAAGTGACAGAAAAAAAGGGACACGTTATGCTTTGCCGTGTCTCTGCATGAGGCGGGCCTCCTTTTCCTAGCTGCGGTGGTGGCGGGAACGATTAATTCCGTCGCGGGAGGAGGCAGCTTCATTTCCTTTCCCGCGCTGCTCTTCACGCGAATCGCGCCGATTTCCGCCAATGCCACGAATACTGCCGCGATGTGGCCAGGCACCATGGCCAGCACAGTGGCGTATTGGCGGGAAATGAGCCAGCCGCGCGTGCGCAAAGTGTTGCCGCCGCTGCTCCTGACAGGATTCGTCGGGGGCGTCATCGGCGCCAGCATCCTGCTGAGAACTCCTCAAGCGACATTCATGAAGATGGTCCCGTGGCTGCTGCTCGGGGCGACGCTCTTGTTCGTGGCGAGCGGAAAAATCACGGCCTGGGTGCGAGCGCAGGGAGAACATGGGAACAGGCGGCGCCTGCTGTTTGTCGCAGGGCTTGCGCTGGAGCTGCTGATCGCCGTATACATCGGATACTTCGGGGCCGGAGCGGGGATCCTAGTGCTGGCGATGCTCGCCCTGCTGGACATTGGAAATATCCACGCGATGAATGGTCTGAAGTCGCTGCTGGTGAGCGCGGTGAACCTGGTGGCGCTGGCGCTCTTTATACGAGCGCGAGTGATCGTCTGGCCAGAGGCTTTAGTGATGCTCGTCGGCGCAGTGGCCGGAGGATATGGCGGCGCGTATTATGCCCAGAAGGTGAATCCGATGGTGATTCGCAGGCTGGTGATCGCGATCGGATTCTGCATGTCCGCATACTTCTTCGTGAGGCAGTTCGCCTAGCGCGGGACTCCAGCACGCCTCTGTCCTTTTCAGGCGATGTCCCCTTCCCCAATCGAGTCCGGGAAATCCCTTCCGGGAACATTCCTGGGCGGGCTTACGTATTGACATTCGATAGGAGGCGAGCTAATGTCGCGCGCTACAGAACCTCTATAGGAGGCGGGATGGCGCAATCACAAACAGACCTGCTGCAAGGAACGCTGGATATGCTCATCTTGAAGTCGCTGGCGCTCGGCGAAATGCACGGGCTGGGAATTTCACGGCGCATCGAGCAGGTCACGCGAGGAACTTTTCAGGTGAAGCCCGGTTCGCTTTTTCCCGCGCTGCACCGCATGGAAGAAGAAGGCTGGCTCTGCGCTTCCTGGGGCGAATCGGAGAATAATCGGCGGGCCAAATATTATCAGCTCACCAAAAAGGGCCGGCGCCAGCTGGAAACCGAAACGCAGCGATGGGGGCGAATCTCGCTGGCAATTGAACGGGCGCTGGAGGCGTGAGGAGAACCGTGATGTACGGCGAGTGACAAGCGACTCGCGAAAAGAAGAGCAAAATCATGTGGCTGAAGAACGCAGTGCGGAATTGGCGGCGGAAGCGGCGAGCAGACGCCGAGCTCGATGATGAGGTGCACGGATATGTCGAAATGCTTGCGGATGAAAAAGTGAAGCGGGGCGTCGAAACGCGCCAGGCGCGGCGAGAGGCAAATATGGAACTGGGCGGCGTCGAGCAAGTGAAAGAGCAAACGCGCGAAGCGAGGGCGGGACATTTCCTCGAGACGCTTTGGCAGGACGTTCGCTATGGCGCGCGTCAGTTGCGCCGCAGCCCGGGGTTCACGATTGTCGCGGTGCTAACGCTGGCGCTGGGCATCGGCGCGAATACGGCGATCTTCAGCGTGATCGAGAGTGTTCTCCTGCGGCCGCTTCCCTACGACCATCCGCAAAGCCTTATCGAGATTTGGAACACGTACTTGCCGGCGATTCCAATCGGTGGATTGTCGCCCGGCGACTTTCGCGATTGGCAGGGAGAAACGACAACCGTGTCGGAAATGGCCGCATATGCCTGGATTCAGCAGGGCGCAAATCTGACGGGCGATGGCGATCCGCAGCGCGTGGAGCTGAACTGGGCCACTTCGAATTTCTTTCCGATGCTGGGCGTTAGGCCTGCTGTGGGACGCCTATTCGTTCCGGATGAAGATCGCCCGGGCAGCGGGCCGGTTGTGGTTCTTTCGCATCGATTCTGGCAGAGCCGTTTCGCGGGCGCGCCAAATGTTGTGGGGCGCGTTGTTACGCTCGACGGGCTACGTTACACGGTTGCCGGGGTTCTCGATGAAGGATCGCACTTGCTCGATGCGCCGGATATGTGGATGCCGATGGGCCAATTCGAAGACAACTTGACCGAGCATGTCCATCATGAATTCGTGGGAATCGCGCGACTCAAGACCGGCGTGACGATCGCGCGTGCACGAGCGGAATTTGAAGCTCTGAACCGACGATCCGCGATCGCGTATCCCAAAGAGCACAAGAATTTCGGCATGGTTGTGCGGCCGATGCAGGACGCGTCCGCCGCGCAACTGCGCGGGACTTTGCTGGTGCTGTTTGCGGCGGTGGGACTGGTGCTGCTCATCGCATGCGCGAATATTGCAAATTTGCTCCTGGCACGGAATGCGAGCAGGGAAAGAGAAATCGCGCTGCGCACGGCGCTGGGAGCTCATCGTGGGCGGCTGATTCGACAGCTGCTGACCGAAAGCATCCTGCTTGCGCTGATTGGAGGCGCGCTGGGAATCGCGTTCGCGGCTGTGGGCGTGCAGATTTTGGGCGCACTCGCGCCACGGAACATGGAAGTGGTGCAGAAGATACGTCCCGATGGCACGGTGTTTCTTTTTACGGTGATCGTTTGCTTCGCGGTCGGTGTGATCTGCGGACTATTGCCGGCGCTCCAGGTAAGAAAAACGAACGTGAGCGTCGCTCTGAAGCAGGGAACGCGAGGAAGCGGCGCGTTCGCTAGCCGCAAACTTCACAGTGCGCTCGTGGTTTCGGAAATTGCGCTGGCGCTGGTTCCGCTCGCTGGCGCTGGCTTGTTGCTGCGCAGTTTGCATGATTTGCTTGAGGAAAGCCCCGGCTTCCGCGCCGAACATTTGCTGAGCATGGATATTCCACAAGCCGCTGTTCCGCAGGCGGAACTGATTAAAATGACTCCTGCGCAGCAACAGCAGTTGGCACAAAAACAGTCACTGCAGTTTCAGCAAATCACGGAACAGATTGAGGGTCTTCCCGGAGTGAAATCCGCGGCCGGAATCGATGTCTTGCCCCTTGGCACGCAGCTGCAGGCAGCGTCACGCTTCGTCATTGAAGGACGGCCAATTCCAGACGCGGGCGTTCGGCCGATCGCGGAGCTTCGCACCGTCACTCCCGGATATTTTTCGACGGCCGGCGTTCCTCTGCTCCAAGGCCGTCCGCTGAACGCGGAAGACGCCGGAAAGCAGATTATCGACATCGATGAAATGATGGCGAAACGATTTTGGCCGCAAGGCAACGCAATCGGCAGTCGCGTCAGTTTCTGTTCGCTTGATCCGACTCCGTGCTGGTTTTCCATCGTCGGAATCGTCGGCAACGTTCATGAATACGGACTGGATGCAGCTCCGACTTACGATGTTTATTTTACAGGCGGCTGGACCCCCGACCTGCTCATCCGCACTGCCTCGGACCCTCATCGCACGGAAATCGCGGCCGCAAACGTGATCCATAAAATTGACCCGGCGCTGCCTGTGACTTCGGTGATGACCATGGACGAATTGGTTTCGGATTCTGTCGCGCCGCGCCGCTTTTCCGCCGTTCTTACCGGAGTCTTTGCCGCGCTCGCGCTGCTGCTCGCGGCCGTCGGAATCTACGGCGTGATGAGTTACATGGTTGGCCGCCGCACGAATGAGATTGGTCTTCGCATGGCTCTCGGGGCGCAACCGCGCGATGTTCTGAGGTTGGTTGTGGCCCATGGCGCAAAACTGGCGCTGATCGGCGTCGTGATTGGAGTTTGCGGATCGCTGGCGCTGGCACGCTTCATCTCTAGCATGCTCTTTGGCGTTCGCGCTTACGATCCATTCACGTTTGCAGTGGTGGCGCTGCTGCTCTCGGCGGTAGCGACCGCGGCCTGCTACATTCCTGCGCGGCGAGCGATGAAAGTCGATCCGATGACCGCGCTCAGATACGAATAGAACAGTGATGAGTAGCGAATGGCGAGCGGTTAGCGAAAAAGCAAAGGCAAGATCATGTGGCTGAGAAATGCGTTGCGGAATTGGCGGCGGAAGCAGCGGGCGGAAGCGGAGCTCGATGAGGAACTGCGCGGTTACGTCGAGATGGTCGCTGACGAGAAGGTGAAGCGCGGACTGACGGCACGCGAAGCGCTGCGGGAGGCGAAAATGGAGATGGGCGGCATTGAACAAGTGAAGGAGCATACGCGAGAGATTCGCACGGGACATTTTCTGGAAACACTGTGGCAGGATCTTCGTTACGGCGCACGCACGCTGCGCAAGAGTCCGGGATTTACGATTATCGCGGTGCTGACACTGGCGCTGGGCATCGGCGCGAACACGGCGATTTTCAGCATGGTGGACTGGCTTACGCTTCGCACGCCGCCGGTTTCCAAACCCGAGCAGCTCACCACGCTTGCGGCAGAAGACATCGATGGCGGCTGGGACAACGGCTTTTCTTATCCTGGCTTTGCAGACATCCGCAATCAGTCCACGGCCGTATTTTCCGATGTAGCCGGCGCCATGATCTTTCAGCAGGACGGATTGAGCGCCGACGGCAACAACGCGCCAATTTGGACGAACTACGTCACTGGGAATTTCTTCCAAGTGATGGGCGTGAAACCCGCATTGGGCAATTTCATCGAGCCGGTGCCGGGAAAGTCTGTGGACGATGAGCCAGTTCTTGTTCTCAGCTACTCGTTCTGGAAAGCACATTTCGGAAGCGATCCGCGCATAATCGGCAAGAGCGTTCTGATCAATGGACATCCGGTCACGATCATCGGCGTCGCGCCAAACGGTTTTCGCGGCATCACTTCGCTATTGGACACGCAAGGTTACCTGCCGCTCAGCATGGCAGCCGTTACATCGGACGCCAGCAAGGACTTTCTGACAGATCGAAAATCTTCTGCTGGCTTGACGATCGTCGCTCGATTGAAAACGGGCGCAGCACTGGCTTCGGCGCAACCCGTATTGAAGGTGATTGCTCGCAGGCTGTCTGCGCAATACCCCAGCACAGATAAATGGAAGTCGATGATGGCCTTTGCCTTCGGTCCCATGAGTCCGGTTGATAGCCCTGACGATAGCAGTGTGGTGGGCCTCATCAGCGCGCTTTTCCTGATACTGGCGGGAGCTGTGCTGATTCTTGCGTGTCTGAATGTCGCAAATTTACTGCTGGCACGAGCCTCCGGGCGGCAGCGCGAAATGGCCGTTCGCGCCGCTGTGGGCGGGGCGCGCAACCGGCTCGTCCGTCAGTTGCTGACGGAAAGCCTCCTTCTCGCATTGCTCGGATGTGTGGCCGGAATCGCTTTGGGCCTAGTCGCCAGTCGCTATATGAGCTCGATCAACATCCATATGAATGTTCCTCTCATCCTGGACTTTCAGTTCGACTGGCGCGTTTTCGCGTACGCTTTCGGCGCGGCCCTGCTCACAGCCCTTGTTGTGGGAATCGCTCCGGCGTTGCGCGCAACGCGTGGCAACTTGAACAATCTGCTGCACGAAAGCGCGCGCACGGCAACCGAAAGCCGCCAGCGAAGCCGAAGCGTTCTGGTCGTCGCGCAGATTGCCGGTTCTTTGATGTTGCTGATCGTTGCTGGCCTCTTTGTGCGAAGCCTGCGGAGTGTCGAACATGCGAATTTGGGATTCGATCCGAGCAACGTTCTCAATTTTGCTGTCGATCCGCATCAAGCCGGATACAATGAGGCGCAAGCTCAGGGATTCCTGAAAAATCTGCTGCCGCGCGCACGCGCGTTGCCCAGCGTCGAAACGGCAAGCCTTGCGGCGACCGTTCCTATGGGAGGCATACATTTCGGGACGGACTTGAAAATCGACGGCTACCAACCGCCTTCCGGTCAAACCGCTCCGCACGCTGGCTACAACGCGGTGTCGCCGCAATATTTCGCAACCATGCGCATCCCTGTACTTCGTGGGCGCGGCATCCTCGATTCCGATGGTCAAAATTCGCAGTATGTCGCGGTCATCAACGAAGCTATGGCGGACAAATACTGGCACAGCGAAAATCCGATTGGGCGGCATTTCACAAGTACAAGCGACCCTCAACATTCCGTTGAAGTGGTCGGAGTGGTGGAAAACAGCAGAGTCTCACACGTTACCGGTCCATACGAACCATATCTCTATGTTCCTCTTGCGCAGCGCTACAATTACCGGGAATCCGTAACGCTTCAGTTGCGCGCGAACCTGCCGCTCGCAGCCATGAATCGCGAAGTTGAAAGTGCGATTCACTCGCTCGCGCCGGCAATGCCCGTGCTCGAAATTCAAACCATGAGCACCGCGCTCGATACGACAAACGGCCTGCTACTCTACCAACTCGGCGCAGCATTGGCCGCATCACTTGGCATTCTGGGACTTGCGCTCGCCGTAATCGGCGTTTACGGCGTCGTTTCCTATGGCGCTAGCCAGCGAACACACGAAATTGGCATCCGCATGGCCTTGGGTGCGCAACCTGCGCAAGTCCTGAGAATGATTTTCCGTCAGGGAATTTTCATCGTGAGCGCCGGGCTTGTCGCGGGCATTTTAGCAGCGGCTGCGATTGCGCGCCTCGTCGGCAATTTTCTGTCCGGTGTCTCGCCGGTTGACCCGCTTACGTACATCAGTGCCTCGCTTTTGCTGGCGGCAATCGCGTTGCTCGCTTGTTACATTCCCGCAAAACGGGCAATGAAAGTGGATCCCATGGTGGCGCTGCGGTACGAGTGAACAAATGATTGCCAAGCGCTAAGAGAAATTATTCTTCGCCGATGTCTTCGTGCCACAGGGCTGGATTGGCGCGGATGAAAATCAGCAAGCATGCCGATGCATTCCTGATTTGCCAGGTCGGTTACTTCCACGCCGTTTTCGCGCAGCCAGTCGATGCCGCCGCGAAAATTTTGGGATTCACCCACAACAACCGCGCCGATGCGAAATTGACGAATCAGGCCGCTGCAATACCAACACGGCGCAAGCGTGGTCACCATGATTTTGTCGCGATAGCTGCGCTGGCGCCCCGCTTGCCGGAACGCATCAGTTTCGGCGTGCATCGCGGGATCGTCTTCCTGGACGCGCAAATTGTGGCCGCGGCCAAGAAGTTTCCCGCTGCCGTCGAAAAGCGCTGCCCCGATGGGAATGCCGCCTTCCGCAAGACTGACGCGGGCTTCTGCGACAGCCACCTCAAGCAGCGCCAAATAATTAT
>JBAQYT010000061.1:0-9415 GCA_049787175.1 Candidatus Acidiferrales bacterium
ATGATCCTAGGCACTGGCTGTGGAGCAGCTACTCATTCTATCAGCAACGCGGAGAGGTGCTGATCGATGTCGATCCAGCCGAATGAGAACGAGGGGTCTCTTAACTAGAAGCATGGCAGTTGCAAAATCCCCACGCTCACAAACCGAGCGTTGGGGCACCCGAAAAATCGAAATCTAAACCTGGGCCACCCGCCCTGAAATACCCGGTATGAAGACTGGAGGGGTTCACCGAAACGCAACAATTTGGCTGAGCACAGATAGGAACATCAGTGCCCCAGCAAATGCACAGCCAAGTCCCATATTTATCATGTTCGATGCGGCGCTCAGAGCAACATCTAGCGGTGATCCCAGTTCAAGCTTTTTAGTCTGTCCCTCCGTTAGGAGCAGGTAAATTTGTTTATGAATTCGGAGTGCGAAAACCCAAGGCGGGATGAGAAAGAAGAAAGCCGATGCTAGCGACAACTCGATTGACAACGGCACTTTGGCCCTAACAAGAATAGCGAAACTTATAGAAATCATGCACATAAGTATAAACGTGACGACCAAAAAGTAGGGATTGCGAAATGGGGAACGCAAGAAGAACTCTGAACTGTTTAGCCTATTCTTAGTTATTGTGAACTGTTCTGAGGGCTCCATCCTGTTCACCTCTTGAATTAGAAAGTTAGTATCCAGCTAACCGGCAACCAATATACGCAACAGCCACGGCTCCTGTCACCCCAACGAGAACGGGAAGGGCTGGACTCGTGGTAGCAATTGCCCCAACATCAGGCCCAAGTCCCAACGTCGTGGTCCCGCCTCCAATATAAATAGAGGCGGCACCACCTGCTGCTCCAGCGATGTATACTCTTGAGAAGGGAAGAGCGGCGCAAAAGTTCCCGAGCAAGCTCGGCGGTGTGGAGATGACTGTCCCGGTGACAGGATCCACCCGGTAAATGAAGCCAGGAGGCACCCACGTCCCTCCCGTCGCGCTGCATTCGCCCGGGCTGCTGTTGTAATCAGGCTGGCCTTCCTGGGCTGTTGCCGAGTCGTTCATGTACACGCACGGATCCTGCGCGCCCGCAGCGACACTAGTGGCCCAATTGGCATATTGAGCCCACGTTTCAAAGGTCACGGGCTGGCCGTCGCTTAACGGTCCAGTGTACTGAATATTCCAGGGACTCCAATTGGGATTGGCGAACCAGTTCAGGGCTTGGGCGCAGCCGCCGCTAGGATCAATGGAGTCGCTGATCGAGTCGCAGCCAAAGGTGTCATTAATGCCGCCTCCGCCTATTAGCTCCGTGCTGCACGGAGGTCTGTTCGCCTGACGGCATCTCATTGAACTCAGCCCTGTCGGATCAGTTAAACTCAACGGACTATTCAGCACATACGCGTAGCGGTTCCAGGATTGGGGGTTGGCGGGATTGGCAGCGGCAACGCCTGCCGGATCGGGCGACGGCCAGCGGCCCTGCGTGCCGTATTCGCGGTACAGGAAACGATAAAGATTGTTATAACTCCCCTCCTGGTTTTGCCCCGTGAACGTGTAACTGCTCCCGCCCGTCCCCGCGTAAATCTCCCCAAACGGCCCATAGGCTACGTCGCCCCACATGGTCCGGCTCGTCGTAGAATAGAACCGCGTGTTCCCCAGCCAGTCCGGGTGCTTGTAATAATCCAGGCTCCCCGGCTGACTGGTGTAGATCGCCTGCGCTCCCGCTGGCAGCAACACATAGGCATCATCCAGCGTGGTTGCGCTTTTCATCGTCGCGTAGCGGTTCCCCGTCGGATCATACACCGTTTCCGTGTAGCTCCCCGAGTTGTCCTGCTCCACTTGGCGTGACAGCGCATCGTAGGTCACCGTGATCCCGCTGATCGTCGTAGGCCGTCCCTCCACGTCCCATGCGTAGGAGTGCGAGTTGTCGTTCAGCACATCCCCGTTAGCGTCGTAGGTTGGGTTGAATGAGCCAATCGATGACATCTGATTGGTCAGATAAGAATAGGTTGGCTGAAACTGGCTGGTACCGGTCTTTTGGATATTCCCGAACGCGTCATAGCTAAACGTGTCCGACCAGAGCGAGCCGCAGTTCGCACTGGCGATGCGCGCCAAATCGTCGTGGCTGTAAGTGCAAGTCTGATTGTTCGTGCTGTTAAACGGATCGGTGATGGCCAGCTTTCCGAGCGACCCGTTTGCGTTCCAGGTCAAAGCCCCGGTGACATGGAAGTAGCCGCCCGAATCCGGCGTCGATGAACCTGCCGGGAACGAGAATTGCATTAAGGGATGGATGCTTTAGCCTGGAGGGAACTTCACGTAGGTTGCCAACACTCTATCTCAGCACCCAGTTGACGGGCTCACTGAGAAATTGAAAGCCGCATCGTTGCCCGGGCGTGTCGGGCCATTCGATGCGGACAATGCGGGCCTTCCCGACCGACTGTTGGCCCGCTCCCATAACAAACACTTCGACGACGGAGCCTGTTTTCAAGGCTGAACTACAACTGGCAAGAAAACCATGGGCGCTGACATTCTCTGTTGAGGTAAGCAGATCGAAGCCCTCCCCTTTCGTAGTGGTCCCTTTAATTTTCAGCGTCACTCTTAACTTGACACGCGGCTCAGAGCGCCGGTCGCCACGCTTGCTCTCGAGAAGCGCCGCCAGACGGTTTTCAAGGGCATCGAAATCAACGGGCTTTTGAAAATAGCCTTTGGCTCCCAGGTTTGAGCAAAAGTCTTTGTATCGCGACGCGGACTCGCCGGAGACAATAAGAATGGGAATGAGTTGAGTGAAGCTCATGGAACAAAGCGTCTGGCAAATCTCGAAGCCGGAATACCTGGGCATCATAAGATCCAGTAGAATTGCATCTGGCTTTTGCTGCAGCGCCAGGGCCAGGGCATCTTCGGGACAACCAGTATCGAGGATTTCGTAAGAATCCTTCAGCCGGAACCGCAAAACCTTCCGCACCGATTCATCATCATCCACAATGAGCAGCCGCGGCATCCCTTTTTCCTCCAGGCAGATCGAATCAACCCAAAGCCGGCCTTCGTCTTCTTAAGACCTTGCTATCGCTTTCCTACCAGGGACAAAACTTCATCAACCCTTTCCGTCAGTTCGCTTCGCGTGAAGGGTTTGCGAAGGATCGAGATCCCCGATTCCAGGACTCCGTGCGTTGCTACAGCACCGTCGGTGTATCCGGACATGTAAAGCACCTTGATCTCTGGGCGGGTAGCGGACAATTTATCAGCCAATACACGGCCGCTCATGCCTGGCATGACCACATCGGTCAGAAGTAAATCGATAGCAAAGTTGGTTCGCTCGGCGATCTCGAGCGCTTGGAAAGCATCGCTTGCCTCGAGGACGGAATGGCCGATTTCTATCAGAGTATCCCGCGTCAGTTTCCGGAGCGAGTGCTCATCTTCGACAAGAAGAACCGTTCGGGGACACCGACTGGAGTCTTGCGTGGAACTTTCGTGTGGCACGGTGATTTCCCTAGGCTCTTCGACGCGCGGAAGATAAATCTTGAAAGTAGTGCCTCTTCCCACTTCGCTGTCCACCCAGATGTAGCCGCCACTCTGCTTGATGACGCCATAGACGGTAGCCAGTCCAAGCCCAGTGCCCTTGCCCGATTCTTTGGTGGTGAAAAAAGGCTCAAAGATATGAGATTGCAATTCCGCGTCCATGCCACATCCCGTATCGGTTACCTTCAACAACACGTACGCCCCTGGCACCACGTAACGGAAGCGATTTACGTCATTCTCATCGAGCTCGGCATTGCTCGTTTCGAGTGTCAACTTGCCACCTTTCGGCATGGCATCCCGCGCGTTTACGGCTAAGTTCAAAATTACCTGATCAATTTGACCACGGTCCGCTTTCACCATACCGAGCCCGCCCGGCAAGACAATCTTGAGCTCAATATCCTCGCCGATCAGGCGTCGAAGCATCTTTTCGACTTCCGAGACGAGGGTATTCAGGTCGAGCACTTTCGGCTCGAGTACCTGCTTGCGGCTGAATGCCAGCAGTTGCTGTGTCAGCAGAGCGGCACGCTTTCCAGCGTTTTGAATTTCATCGACGGCTTCGCGGAGAGGGTGGTCTTCACCAATCTGCCGCTGCAGTGCTTCGCTATAGCCGATGATGACGCCCAAGAGATTGTTAAAATCGTGGGCCACTCCGCCGGAGAGCCTTCCAATCGCTTCCAGTTTTTGCGACAGATACAACTGCTCCTCCAAGTGTTTCCGGTCCGTAATGTCGCGGTTTACGATGACCAGCCTCTCGTCTTTCTCATGATTTCTGGCGACGCTCGCCGTCGATTCAAAGACCAGCCATCGGCCATCTTTGTGGCGGACACGATATTCGAGACGGCGGCCCACTCCGGACTGGCGCGCTTCCGTGGTCGCTGCGATGACCGCGTCCCGGTCATCGGGATGAATTTGCTCATACGCCGAGGTTTTCAGCAGTTCTCCGGCAGAGTATCCGAGCAGCTTCTGATAGGAAGGGCTGTTATAGAGGCGGCGGCCATTTGCGTCCACCAGTGAGATCATGTCGGCGGCGTTTTCGCTGATCAAACGAAAAAGTTCCTCGCGCTCGGTGAGGCGCGTCCGGAAACGATGAATTTGGAGCTGTTGGAACACGACATAGATGTCAAACAACAACACCAGCGCGACAAGGGCGCGAACTTCCAATTTTGTGTTAATCGAATAATACGAATCCACTGCGGGAAGCAGCATCGGAGCAGCGAAAGAAACAATGCCCACGGTCAGCAACAGAGTGACAACAATCCCAGAGGAAAATAGCCACCATTGACGCCGCTCAATGCGGTTTAAGTTGATCTCGGCCGGGACGGACGGGGTTTTTCCCAGAGTTACCGCCATCTCTCTCTCCGGTTCCTGTTGGGCGACCTCTAGCCGGCAGGTGTGTGGGAAGAGTTCGCGCCTTTGACATTTCTCTCATGAAGCAACCGGCGTCAGCTGCGAGTTCTCTCGGGCACAGCCATACGCCGCTGCATCAGGGCATGTTTGACGCTAGGTGCAATTTGAAACAGACCTTATCTTCGATGATCTTGCATCAACGGGCGCAAGGAATTCCCTGCTGCTTGCCTTTCTAAGCAGAGAGCCGGGCGATGCAAAGCGGGAGTTATCTGGGGGGAACTACGGTCGCTCGCCTTCGCGACTCTTTATCTTCATACAAAGCCTTATCCGCACGATGAAGTAAATCTTCCGCCAGATCACCAGAGAGGTAATCCGTCCAGCCAACCGAGAAATTGACTGGGATTCGATGCTCGTCGAACGGAACCTCGATTGCATTCAGGCGGCCAAGAATTGACGGCAGATACAACGAATCGCATTCGGCGAGCAACAGCAGAAATTCGTCGCCACCCAAGCGAACGGCTAAGTCTCCTTCCCGGACCCCCTTGGCTAAACGGTCGGCGAACGCTTTCAGAACCATATCACCGACTGGATGGCCGAAGCGATCGTTAATTTGCTTAAAGTTGTCGAGGTCGAAAAGGACTAGGGTCAGCGAATAACCTCTGCGACGGGCTCGAGCGACTTCCATTCTGAGATGCCGTTCTGCGAACCGCCGGTTATACAAACCCGTAAGCGGATCAGTTAACGCCAGATTGCGCCACAGCGAGGAGTGGAATTGCCCTTGAGCGAGTTCGAAGCGGAGCCTATTTATCAGGAATTTCTCGTAAGTCAGATAGCCGATAAAAAGTAGAATCAAACATATCAGACCTAAAACAGTCTGGAATACACCGGCGCCAAGAACGGTTTTCCTTTCCTGCAGGATTTGCGGAAATGAGAGCGAGACCACTCCGGCTGTGAGCGCGAGTAGGACGAACATGGAGAAGCCCCAGATCCACCACTCGCGCCGTTGCAACTCGCGCAGACGCGCGGAATATTCCCACACGCGAAACGTAACATTTTTCGCGTCAATTTCTGAGTCGTGATTGGTCACAAGGTCCCGTTCGTAACACATGAGATGGCCAGTCGCAAGCAGATGGAATGGCCATATGACCGATTGTAAAGTTACCGGAATGCATTCCGCGCGCGCCGATAGTACTTTGGCTCTATTGCGGAGTTCATGATGGTGCACCAAACTGGCACATCATGATTGCAGCATTCATTTGTGTGCTTTCGCTGGCGGCGCTCATTCAGTTCGCTGTGTCCCAGTGGAGATCGATCTGGATAACGATCGCTGCCCAACCGCTGTCGAAGGATCTCGAGAACGCCACCGGCATCGCAAACAGTGCCATTGGCGCGGAACACTTCCCGATGCTGATCCACGCATCCCATCGGATGAGTGCGTCGCCGCAAGAGAGCAACTTGTGGTTGAAAGAGGTGAGCGTCTATTATCAGGCGTTACGGGCCTGTGTGAAACTGAGCGGCACAGCGCTTCCATCGGTATCGAATTGGGCGAACCGAGAATTGACGGAATGTTCAAAATTTGCGGCGGCGATATTGGACCGGCGCCTGAATGCGAATTTCGCGTACAGTTCTGAAGGCCAGCATTCGTAATCGAGCCGCTCATCCGTATCATAGAGTAATTGGCCGAGGCACAGTAATTCTCATTACGCCAAGGGTATTGGAACCGCGTTACGATGGGCCACCGCTGCACACAAACGCTTGAGCCAGGTGCGTTCCTTCAATTCGTGCTTGAATAGACAACCGCTGGCCCCCTCTATAAGAGATTCGATTCCCTGCAATTGATGGCGTTTTTCAATCAGGAGGAAAAGAGGTGTGTACGGAGCGCGGGACCGGATAGTTGTTACGATCGTGTTCCCTCCCTGATTCACAAGCGATAAATCGAAAAGAATCGCGTCAAACTCACCATGTGTCAGGCTCTCACAGGCAATCGACGGCGACGAGGTGCATTCCAAGTGGCTATACCCTCCGAACATTTGCGTCAGTTGCTCGAGAATCAGCATCGTAACTACATCATCGTCCTCAACAATCAAGAAATGCAGTTTGCACCGCATGAGCCTCCTCCAGGCCGCCCCAAAACGGATCTCCACTGAGCTGTACCTTCACGAACGCAAGTCCACTTGACAAGATGGCCGATCCCACAAAGAAAATTGGAGGAATTGATTCAGACTTCCACGAGCGGGAGGTTGGAGGCGCTGTTAACAAATATTGTTATCGAAGATTCAGATCGCCTCCCAGTATTAGGTTAAGGACACACTGTCGTACGGAGAAAGACTTTGGAAATTCGCTTACCTTACCGAGCAGCGTGACGACATGCCCGGAAGAAACCCGCAAGCGATATGGGGATAGAATGGCAGCATTGTTTTGAAGACGGAGGCGAGTTACTTCACCGATGATGACATCGTCAATTACCTTCATCTCTGCTCGAGTGGTTGTGATGACTTCGATCGCCGCTGTCTTCCTTGTGCGCGTCTGGGAAAATATGAGAAACTCGCTCTCTGCTTTGCTTAGTGAAATGGTTAATGCACGGCTGCCTGGCACTTGAAGAGATTCGATGCGAGCCGGCGAACAGCTAAAAGACTTAAGAAACAAACTTGGGATCACGACGCGAGACGTCGAGGAATACAGTCGAAAAATTGCAGAGATCGAAGGCAGTGAAGATTTCTGCATTTCCAATGCGTGGTTGACTCAGATTGAGAACACCGCCGCTACTCCTAGCCTCCACAAACTCTTCAGCTTGAGCGTCATTTACCGGACCAACTACAGTGAGCTGCTTGCCCTCTTCGGAGTGGAATTGGGACAGATCGCCAAGTACCAATTCTCGATGCCCCTAGAAAAAACCCATTTGACTAAGGCGTTTGCGCCAGACCCAAGCAAGAGTGTCACCTTCCCAGTTCGTTTCGATCCCGGCTTCCGCCTGGAAAAGAGCAACCTGCTATCCCGTATGGTGGAGGTGTGGGGAGAGGTGCCGATCCCAATTCTTCAGAGCTTAGACCTCAGGCACAATCTCTATGGATACATCGGCCTGAAAGACTTCACGCTTTATCCGCTCTTGCGGCCTGGCTCTTTTGTTCAGATCGACGGCGCTCTGAGCGAAATTCAAGGAGGTCCATGGAAGTCCGAGCTGGAACGGCCCATCTACTTCATTGAACTCCGAGAGGGTTATGCTTGCTCCTGGTGTGAGCTGCACGAAAACCGCTTGATGCTGGTTCCCCATCCGCTTTCCCCGTGCAGTATCCGCCAATTCGTCTACCCCGATGAGGCAGACATCGTAGGTCAAGTGACAGCCGCCGCGATGCGCCTGGTCAATTTTTTGGGCGATTCTTCACGCGGGATTCCAAAATTGCCAAAGCAATCTTAAGGTTGGAGCAGAAGAGCTTGGCGGAAAGCGGATCGCAAGTAAGCGGGATGATAACCCGATAGGGTTCGAGGTTTAGCCACGTGCTGATGATCTCCTCCTCCGAATAATCACCTCTTGCGTACTCCTCTAATTGGCTGACCAGCTCCTCCAAGGGAGCCTCTACCACCCTTTGGAAAACTTGTTCATGGCATTCCGCTATGGCCTTGTTAGCGATTTCCTGGGTGAACCTGGAGGCAAGCCCATCATGATAATACTGTCCCGTGTTGTAGTCCCGAGTCGCCGCTAGATAAACCAATCGCGCGATCTCGCCGTGAAGAGAGGCCAGACTGTGTTTCTTGAGATCTTCGACCGCTGCGCTCATCTCGATAGGCCTAAGCATGCGCGTAAATTATCACGCGGCGGGCCAGCGATGTACGGGCGCTTCTTGCATGTTCTTGCCCTGAACTTCTGCGATCGCAAGGATTTTCTCGGATACGGCACAGAAGCGCGCCGCGACCATCATTGTCCACCGCGCAACTTTCAGAGCATAGAATGGGCCGCGCAGCCAGATAAGACCTCGTAAAGCGTTGCAGGCTATCAAAAAAAAGAAATAGTTAAAAGCGAGGTTGAACTCGAGCGCAGCGGCAAGTTTGGCATTGTGCCGGGCGGACTTTACGTAGAAGTTCATCAGCAGCTTGACTTGTTGACGTGTGTGACGTAGCCAATACGCTACGATTGCCGTCCGCTCGGTTTCCAGTGAGTGAAGAATGCTTGGTTCTTGGAGTTTGTCTACGAAAACGAAATCGTTGTAATCGAGAATTCGATCAACCAAGCTCACAGGCAGGAACTTCGATTGCAAGCGCCCCAGCGCATTCCGAGCTTCAGACAGTTCGACCTTGTTAGATACATCTCCTTGCAAAAACCAATAAAGCATGACCCCGAGCAGCAAGCACCCAATGACCAGCGAGAAAATAATCTGCGTCACGGGCGGGCCGCTCTTGCGAGATGGGTTCGCGCACGAAGTAGCTTCATTTTTGTTTCTTGGGCAAGGTGCTCGTAATCCTGCTCAATTCCGCAAGAGATGCCGGTTACTGTCTCGGGGCTTGACGCCCAAAGGGTAAGCGACCAGATCATCAGAGAAACCGCGTAGAGGAGTGGTTCGACTTTTCGCATCAAGGGGGCAAATCCCGTGG
>JBAQYT010000064.1:0-3621 GCA_049787175.1 Candidatus Acidiferrales bacterium
GCATCCTTGAAATCAAACGCGATAATCGTCGACCGCGTGTACTTCAGCAGAAAGTACCGCAGCGCGCCCACGGCGATGGCGTGCGCCACTTTCATGCGCTCCTCATCGGAAAAATCCCGATGCCGCGCGTCCACTTCCGCCAAAGCATTCTTCTCCATTTGATCCAGCAAATCGTCGGCCTTCACGCCCTGGCCTTTGCGTCCGCTCATTTCGATGTACGGTCGCTTGGCGTCTTCTTCCGTCACCGTATAGCCAAGCTCTACCGCGCATCGCGGCGTCAGTCCCACCACGTCATACGCGATGTGTGTCAGATGTTCCGCCTGCTCCGTAAATCCGAGCGCACACAAACCCTCGCGCACCACTAGCTGCGGATATTTCTGCCGCGAATCGATCACGTTGAAAACTTCGTGCGCCTTTCCAAACTCCGGCACTCCGTTGCCTGATTCCTGCCCTTGCATCGAAGTCGCCCACGCCTCATGCCCGTCGGGATGCTCATGGAATCGCTCATAACGAAAATCGCGGTCCAGCAACCCGAATTTCCAAAGATGGTACGCAATGTCCTTCCCCACGTAAGTCACCGTGCCATTCGACCGCACGATGATTTTCGCTTCCGCCTCCGCGTCTTCCGCACCCTCCGCATTGGCTTCCGCGGCCTCGCCCGTGGGCATGATCCAGCAGCCCGCCTGTTTCCCCGACGCCGCCATGCGAATGGCTCCGCGTTCGCGCAGCATTTGAAACGCCGCATCCCAAAACTTCATCCCCAGCACTTCGCTCTCGCGCGAAAGCAAATCGTAATCAATCCCCAGCCGGTCCATCGTCTTCAAATGCGTGCGCAGAATCGCCGTCGATACAAATTCCGCCATTTCCGCAATCGCGCCATGCCCCTCTTCGATTTCCTTCATGATCTGTCCGCGCAGCGCCAGCCGCGCTTTGTCTTCCGCCAGGAATTGCGTCACCCACGCGTACAAATCCCAGCAATAATAATCGAACCGTGGCTCCGTCTTCGCGGCCAGCGCGCGCACTTCCGCAAGAGAAAGCTTCATTCGATGGACGAATCCCAAGATCACATCCGCGACTTGCACGCCCGTGTTATCGATGTAGTTTTGCACTTCCACGCGCCGCCCCGCTCGTCGCAGCAGCCTCACAAACGTGTCGCCAATCACCGCGTTGCGCAAATGCCCGATGTGCGCGGCCTTATTCGGATTGATCGCCGTGTGCTCCACGATCGCCTTCGGCCCACTCGCGCTCGCACTGGCTATCCCGCCGTGCGTGCCCGCAGCCGCTGCCCCAAAAAATGCGCCCCGATCCAGAAACGCATTTAAATATCCGCCGCCCGCAACCTCAATTCTCTCGACGCCTTCAATCTTCCCGATTTCCGCCGCGATTTCCTGCGCGATTTGCCGCGGCGCCCGTTTCAATCTCTTCGCCAGCTCGAAACACACCGGCGACGCCACTTCGCCCATCTCGATCTTCGGCGGTCGTTCCGTCACCACATTCACGCTCTCGCCATACTTCGCGCGAATGAACGCCTTCAGCGCCTCACGCACTCGTTTATCGATTTCTTGGTACACGTGCCTCTTTTCTCAGTTGTGGTTCAGCTTGAACTTTCTTGACCGTGACACAAAGAGTCAAAATCCAAACTGGCCCATTGCCGCAGTTTCGCAGAACTTCACGAAAAAAGGTAAGCGATTATAGGAACTTACTGCAGGTCAGTCAAAAGAGGGTAGTGGCTTCGCTTGAAATTTGACCGCGCGCGAAGCACCCGAAGGATTGAATCCGCTCGCAGCTCTACTTCTTTCGCTGCAGCGCCCCAGCCGTTGTTCCGGCGAATCGTCGCCTGCATCGACTTGGCAACGCCCGCGAGCGAGGGCGACAATGTGTCATAGCCCGCGTCCGTCGTTTGGGCGAAAGCCTGCGGCAAAGTCACGCATGCAAATACAAATGCCAAGACAACCAGACGGCGCATCACCTATCTCTCTTCGCTTTCCGAATTGTTACGCGGGGTTGTAGCACCCGCTTCGTAGTTATAGGTAGCGGCGCTCTTAGGGTCAATCCCAACGGGGACGACCGAAGCGCCCAGGCCTTGAAGCGTTTGACTGGTGGGTCAGTTTGAATTTTCTTGATCGTGACACAAGGAGTCAAAATTCAAACTGACCCACTACCAGCGTTTGACACGTTTTCCAGCGCAGCTTAGTATCGTCTTTTCTCATTTTCTCGCGAAGCGCTCTGTCACACGCTCCGCTGAATTCGCGCAGCCAGTTTCACCCGAACAAATGAAACTCGCTTACTTCGACTGTTTTTCCGGAATCAGCGGCGACATGGTCCTCGGCGCCCTCGTCGATGCCGGCCTCGATATCCGCCAGCTCGAGGCCGAGCTGCGCAAGTTGCCCCTCGATTCCTGGACGATTTCCGCGCAGCGCGTCAAACGCAAGGCCATCGCCGCCACAAAAGTGAACGTCGAAGCCGGCCCGCAGCATCACCATCGCCATCTTTCTGACATTCTGAAAATGATCGACAAAGCCTCGCTCACCCCGCGCGCCGCCGAAAATGCCCGGAAAATCTTTCAGCGCCTCGGCGAAGCGGAAGCCAAAGTTCACAATATTCCCATCGACAAAGTTCATTTCCATGAAGTCGGCGCTGTCGATTCCATCATCGACATTGTCGGCGCCGCCATCGGCTTTGACCTGCTCGGCCTCGGCGAATTTTCGTGTTCTCCCATGGACGTCGGCGCTGGCCGCGTGCAAACCGAGCACGGTCTTCTGCCCGTTCCGGCGCCCGCAACCGCCGAGCTTCTCCGCGGCGTTCCCGCATTTTCGAGTGGCGTCCAAAAAGAATTGGTCACGCCCACCGGCGCGGCCATTGCCACCACGCTTTCGTCTTCCTATGGCAAAATGCCGTCCATGCGGCTAAGCTCCGTGGGTTACGGCGCCGGTTCCGCGGATCTCGCCGAACAAGCGAACGTCTTGCGCCTTCTGGTCGGCGAATCCGTCGCGCAGGAAGCCGCCCAAGGCGCGGATACGCTCGTCTCCGTCATCGAAACCAATCTCGACGACATGAGCCCTCAGATTTACGGCTATTTTGCCGAGCGTGCGCTGGCCGCCGGCGCTTTGGATGTCTTTTCCACCTCCGTGCAAATGAAAAAGAATCGCCCCGGCCAGCTTGTCACCCTGTTGTGCGAAGTTTCCAATCGTAACCGCCTGATCGATCTGATCTTTCACGAGACCACGACCATCGGAGTCCGCACTTACGATGTGCATCGCCAGACTTTGCACCGTGAAACCGTGCCCGTGGAAACGCCGCTCGGCGCGGTTCGCATGAAGGTGTCGCGTTTGAATGGCGCGATCTTGAATGCCGCGCCCGAGTACGAAGACTGCCAGCGCATTGCCGTACAGAAAGGCGTTCCGCTGAAGCAGGTTCTGTCTGCCGCGAATTTCCATTTTCAAAAACTGGGTGAAGCGCCCAAATAACTCATGGCCAAGCCAAAATTCTACCTAACCACGCCCATCTACTACGTGAATGCGCGCCCTCACCTCGGCCACACGTACACAACCGTTGTGGCTGACACCATCGCGCGCTATAAGCGCATGTGCGGTTATGACGTCGTATTCCTCACCGGGACCG
>JBAQYT010000072.1:0-7079 GCA_049787175.1 Candidatus Acidiferrales bacterium
GCGGGCATTAAGATTACCCATCTTACGTTTTTGCAGGTTCCATCCAGGATTTCCGCAGGACTGGGAGCTTGGTTAGAGTTCGTTGGGTGATGGCAGCATAAAGGGTGCCAATCCATGAGCGTGCTAAAAATTCTTGTTGCTGACGATCACGACTTGATGCGGCGAGGTCTACGCGACATATTGACCGCGCATCCCGGGTGGACCGTGTGTGGCGAAGCGCACACAGGGATAGAGGCGGTGGCGAAGGCCAAGGCACTGAAACCGGACGTAGCGATTCTGGACATTAACATGCCGGAACTGAGTGGTTTGGAGGCGGCGAAGCAGATCCGGGCCGCATTGCCGAAGACGGAACTGCTGGTGCTCTCCGTGCATTATTCCGACCAACTCGTTCGCGACATCGTTGATTCAGGAATTCGCGGGTACATGATCAAATCGGACGCGGACAAGGATTTACTGACCGCGGTGGAGGCGCTGGCGAATCATCAGCCATATTTCACAGCGGGGGCGATTGACGTGATTGGCCATGGTTTGTTTAACCGCCGAAGCAGCGAACCGAATGAGATGAAAGACCGGCTGACGTCGCGCGAACGAGAAGTGGTGCGCTTGATTGCAGAAGGGAAGAGCAGCAAAGACGTCGGCGCGGTGCTGGACATGAGCGTCAAGACGGTTGAGACGCATCGCGCCAACGTGATGCGGAAATTGCAGGTGCACTCCGTGAGCGAATTGGTCCGGTACGCGATCCGCAACCAGATTGTGGAAGCGTGAGAATGTTTTTCCCGCATTCGTTTACCGCTGCATAACCAAGCAAATAGAAAACGCTAAATTGAAGAGGCGCTATTCCTTCGTGGCACAGTGAACGCCAATGCCGCCGAGGATGTAAGCGCGAGTTTGTATATCGCGGTAGCCACAGCGTTGGAGGATGGAGGAAAGGCCGTCGAGCGAGACGAAGCTCCGGAGCGAGTGAGGAATGTAGGTGTAGGTCCGCGGACGCCCGTGAAGGAGAAGGCCCCAGAAGGCTCCCTGCACGAAAAGCCATCCCAGATACAGTTGACGGAAGGCGCGATGTTCAGGGAGGAAAAAGTCGAGGCTGACGATTTTTCCATCCGGTTTAGTAACGCGGTAAATTTCGCGGATGGAGGGTTCGAGGTTAGGAAAATTGCGCAAACCATATCCGATGAAGACGCAATCAAATGAGGAATTCGGAAAGGGAAGGCGGACTGCGTCGGCGCAAACGACGTCTTGCTGGCCGCGGGCGCGGGCGAGTTGCAGCATGAGCTCAGTCAGGTCGGCGGCGATGGGTTTGGATCCGGGCGAGTGTTGAGCGATGAGCTGTGAAAAATCGCCGGTGCCGCAGGCGAGGTCGAGAACGATTGCGTTTTCGGGCAAAGCAGCTCGAATGACTGCGTCGCGCTTCCAACGGCGGTCCATGCCACCGGAAAGGGCGCGGGTGACGAAATCATAGCGCGGCGCAATGACGCTGAACATGCGGCGCATGAGATGTGCGTCGTGTTTTTCCGCAGGAGGCTTCATGCGCGAGTGAGATTGTATCAAGGCGGAAAGAAACGGCGTGACGAATTCGCGGGATTAAGACGAGTTTTGTGCAAGGCGACGCCTGTAATGGGCGATGGAAAGGCTTGACTTTCCCCGGCGGCGCAGCCATCTTTATTGGCTTTACCTGATGGCGGATTTTGGGCTGTACGGAAGGCTGGGATTGAGTGAGAGTTCGGGTCTGTTTTCACGACAAGTGCTTTGACGGCGCGGCTTCGACGGCGGTTTTTTCGCGTTTTTATCGAGAGCGAATCAGCGCAGACGCGGAATTTTGTTACACGGGAATGATCCACAAAGCATCGCAGCCGTTCGAGGTGGACATTTTCGACGGCGATGAAAATGCGATCGTCGATTTCAAGTATTCGAGCTCGCCAAAGCTGACCTGGTGGTTTGACCATCACCAGAGCGCGTTTCTTACGGCCGCTGATGCCGCGCATTTTCGCGCGGACAATTCCGGGAAGAAATTTTACGATCCGACATATAAATCTTGCACAAAATTCTTGGCAACGGTAGCCAGCGAGAAATTCGGATTTGATGCGCGGCCGCTTGCTGAGCTGATCCAGTGGGGCGACATCATCGATGGCGCGCAATTTGCATCTTCCGCGATTGCCGTGAGCCTCAACGAGCCTGCCATGCAACTTGCGCTGGTGATTGAGGCGGCCCCGGAGCCGGATTTGGTTCCGAGATTGATCCCGGAAATAGCGAAGCGTTCGCTGGCAGAAATGGTGAAGCTGCCAATCATCGAGAAATACCTGGGTCCGTTGCTCGAACGGCACCGCAAGTCGATTGGCATATTGCAGGAGCGAGCGCAGGCTCGCGAAGGCGTGATTTATTTCGACGTGAGCGATTTGGAGCTGGAAGGATACAACAAGTTTATCCCGTATTATTTGTATCCTGATTTTCTTTACACAGTGGGGCTCAGTGCTTCGCCGACGCGCGCGAAGGTGTCCGTGGGAACGAATCCGTGGAAAGAAATGCCCGCTGACGTGAATCTGGCGTCCCTGTGTGAGAAGTATGGCGGCGGGGGACATGCAAGAGTGGCCGCGATTTCGTTTGCGCCAGGTGACTTAACGCGAGCGCGGCAAGCCGCGAAGGAAATAGCGGAAACACTGCGCAGGCGCAGCCGCACCGGCGGCCATTCGGAAGGCTCAAATTAGGTAATGGCGTTTTCCTGTAGGCGGCACGCGCGGACCCGCGCCGGGAAAGCGCAGAATCCATGATAGAATTTCTGTTTTGAGTTTGCATGCGCACGCACGGCATCCTGCCGGGCGTTCTCGGCGGGCCGCTAGCTCAATTGGTAGAGCAGCTGACTCTTAATCAGCGGGTTGCAGGTTCAAGTCCTGCGCGGCTCACCACTTCTTCCGTTTTGTTCTTTGTTTTCAATTGACTGACTCTTGCCGGTGCTCTTGCTGATCCTCCTGCGGGGGAACAGAAGGGAACAGTAAGGCCGCGACACTGGCTACGGCGCGCCGTTTGGACTCCGGGACCGAGTGTGTGTACACGCGGAGCGTAGTCTCCACGTCGGATTGCCCGAGGATATCCTGAGCTGCCCGTATCGTCGCGCCTGACTCGCTGAGCCACGTAGCGTGCGTGTGACGCAGTACGTGCCAGGAGATCGGGCGCAGTCCGAGCTTCACGCAAATAGGCCGCAGAACTCGATTGGCGAGGTTCTTGGGCCCCATGGGCGTGTTGGTTTTGCTGGTGAACACCAGAGCCGCAGCATCTATATGGGCACAGCGCTGCTTGTGTGTCAGCAAAGCTCCTCGGACAGGTTCACTCATCGGCACGTCGCGGACGCTGC
Organism: Candidatus Acidiferrales bacterium; assembly: GCA_049787175.1. Taxonomy (GTDB): domain Bacteria; phylum Acidobacteriota; class Terriglobia; order Acidiferrales; family UBA7541; genus DAHUXN01. The sequence goes on from JBAQYT010000072.1 coordinate 3,350, forward strand.
TTCGGGTCTTCGGAGTGCCGAAACCGGCGTCTTCCGAGTACGTTTCCTTCACTTGTACTACGCCACGGAAGAAGTCCACTCGTCCCCAACGAAGCGCCGCAATCTCTCCGATGCGTAGGCCGGTGAGTATCGCGACGATTACAACTGTACGGCACGGCTCCGGCAAAGCTTCGATGAGCCGAAGCGCATCACGCGGATCGGTGGCGCATCGATTTAGCAGGTCGATATCCGATTCGTCAAGCTCGAATTCGGCAGGCCACGCAGGATCCAAAAGTCGGTAACGGGAGGTTGCGATCCTCGTAAGAGGAGAAGCAGCTAGCAAATACGAGTTCACACTCGGGACCGGTTGCTCGCCGCTCACATAGTCAGCGACCACATTGCAGTAGCTGTCCCAAGATTTCTCGATTTGTGGGAGGAAGTTCGGGTAAGTATGCCGAGCGGGGACAGTGTCCGCGACTTGTACAGGCCTAATTGCACCGCTTTCATGATGTTTGATCGCAAACCGAATTGCTGAGCGTAAGACCTCAGCAGCGACTTCAAAACTAAATTGCTGCTTCACTCTGCGAACTCCCGATTCCGACATTCGCTCCCGCAGCGCAGGATCAGAAAGGATCCTCATAGTTTGTACCAGACCGGCGTGTAAGTCCATCCGGATCCCACTAGCCGTGATCCAGGTTCGCATGAGAAAGCCGGTTTCCGACGGGACCACGGTATCCTTTAGGCCTCCGTAAGCAGCGCCTACGACTGGTACTCCGCAGGCCATTGCCTCGACTGGTGCGTATCCAAAATTTTCATCGATTGAATTGGTCGGATGATAAAGAAGGTCCATTGCGCAATAGCAGAGAGCGAGTTCCTCATCCGTGAGGTTCGCTTGGAAGTAAGCCACGTTCTGTCGAAGTCCTAATTCACGAATCAGTTCGCCGATCTGACTTGGATATTCCGACGCTGCAAAATTCAGAACCGGATAATCGATCCAATAGTCCCCAACGATCAACCCAGAAACCGTCCGTGGCTGCATTGAGCGTTGCAACTGTGCAAGCACGCGTAAAAACTGATGTAAGTTCTTCTGGGGCACCATCCGTCCGACAAAACCAATTACGTAGTCGGATTCAATCTCGAGTTCTTTTCTGCATTCCGCCCGGGACAAAGGTCGGAACCGTGTAACGTCCACAGGCAGGTGCAGCAAACACAAGGAAGGCCTCTCTGCTCCGAACATACGATCCAGGATCTTTAAATCTGAAGTGCAATTAACGATTAAGACATCACCCGTCCGTAGGCGGCCGAGCGAGCGGTACAGAAAGTCTTGATCTAGAATAGCACCGCCATGCATCGCAATTAAAAGAGGACATTCAGGGTGACTGTCAAATTCCCAATAGCGTCGAACTCCGAAGTTAATTATTGCCTTCGGTGAACTGTTGAACCAAGGACTGGCGGATTCTTTTGCCTCCTGTGCAGAGAATTCTGTGGAAAGCGCGTTTCGGTAAAATAGTCGTGTTCTTTGGAGACTAGGCCATAAGTCCCGATTGAATCCACAAAGTCCGATCTCGTCCATCAGATCAAACGTCCGGAATTAGCCGACACTTATAGCTCCCTTTCACTCATAACGCAGCGCGCTCAATACGTCGCGATTGGCCGCTTTTCTAGCCGGTAGATAAGAGGCGATCAGGTTTATTGCTGCAAAGAGGCTTCCCGCAAATAAAAATGTGATCGGATCCGTAGGTTGGATTCCGAACAGAAACTTCGACACTAACCTGGAAAATGCAATTTCGCATGACGCCCCAGCGAAAAAACCGATCGCACAAATTATTATTCCTCGGCTCATCAATAAGCTGATGATGTCTCTCCTGTTTGCACCCAAGGCTAGACGAATCCCCAACTCTCGCGTGCGCAAGTTAGCCGCGTAGGATAACACGCTAAAGACTCCGATCGCACATAGTATCAGCGCCACAAATGCAAATGCATCTGTCACGCGAACCGTTACGCGCCTCATGGCCAATGTTTGATCTACATACTTTGTCATGGGCACGAGTCTGGGGCGTACGAGATTCGGATCAAGAGAATTTATGACCTGACGCACATCGTCCGATAGGTCTCCGATAGGTCTCTTCGTACGGAACACAAATGCCAAGCCGTCGTCTGGCAATTGGGTGAGAGGAATAAAAATCTGTGGAGCTGGTTCTGTTGCCTTGTCTTCCTCATGCACATCGCCGATCACACCGACAATCTGCCACAATGTTCCTTTTGGGAACCATTCGTTCGAGAATGGCAATATGAGTCGTTTGCCTATCGCGTGTCCCCGGCGCAAATACATTTTTACAAACTTCTCGTTGACCAGACAGACGGCAGATGATCTTGAATCGTCCTGCATTGTGAAAAAACGTCCATCGATCAAGCGGATCCGCATAGCTTCAAAATAACTCCCGCTCGCGACCGCTACCTCAGCAGTCGGGCGTTCTGACGGTGGTTGCGGCGGCATTCCTTCGAACTCGAATCCATCTACCACCATTTTGCCAGCCATCGGAAGTCCAAAGATCCCACCGACCGCCTGTATTCCAGGAAGTGCCTTCAACCGAGCTAGAGCCGCTTGATAAAACAGCAACTCTTTCGCACTCGAATCGTATCGTACGTCCGGAAGACCAATGCCGAAAACTACGAGATCATGCGCGTCAAAACCGGGATTAACCGCCGATACATTGATGAAGCTCCGCAGCAGAAGTGATGCAGTCAAAAGCAAAACCGTCGAAAGGCCGATATCCACAATCAGAAGCCCGCTCTGCCAACGACGGCGTGTACGGGGTATGAGATTCGCACCGCCCTGTTTCAGACATTCGTTCAGATCAACGCGTCGGACACTTAACGCAGGAACAACGCCACAGATCACGGATACCCCGACCGAAAGCACCAAGCCAAAAAAGAAAGGTGCTCCCTTTAGACTAACTTTCTGAATTCTTGTCAAGTTAGTTGAATAGTGCAACAACGGTAGAAGAACGTTTACGATCGCCAAAAAGAATTCGCCTAATACCAGTCCGACCGCACCCCCAGCAGTTCCAAATGCGAGTCCTTCGGCAACATATTGCAAGCTTATTCGCAATGGAGTCGCACCGATGCTGAGGCGCGTTGCGACCTCTCGAAATCGTGTCGACGATCGAACAAGCAATAAGTTCGCCACGTTTGTCATCGCAATAAGCAGGAATAGCCCGACTCCCAATGCGAGCAACCAGATGGGCCGCTCACTGCTTCCGATTAATTCTTCCCGCAGATCTATAACTGTGATGCCGACGTGCGAGTTAGTCTCAGGGTAGTATTCCTGAAGGCGTTCAGCAATCGTCTTGAGCTCACCGGACGCGTGGCTCAGTGTCACGCTTGGTCTCAGTTTGCCAATCGCTTGGAGCGACCTAATCGCTCTAGATCCTCCATACATTTTTGAATCCAGAGGTATGTACAATTCAGGGACTCTCCCGTCTATTGAAAAGCGAAACGGAGCGGACAAAATGCCCACTATTTGATAAGACGCGTCGTTGAGGCGCAGTGTGGAACCAATCACTGTCGGGTTACGACCATAGAAGGAGATCCAAGTGCTGTTTGTTAACCAAGCGACTGTTGGTGTAGTGCTCCCCTCTAATTTAGACAGTCAGGGCCTCCGAGTTTAGGTCAGTTGCAAAAGCCAAGAAAGCCTCGTGCGGAGTGCGATTCCCGACTCCGCGATGAGGCCGGTCGTGATTGTACTCCT
>JBAQYT010000075.1:0-2080 GCA_049787175.1 Candidatus Acidiferrales bacterium
TTGCCCGGCTTCGACGCGGGGACCTGGACGCGCTCGCCGTTTTGGTGCAGCGCTATCAGCACCGGCTGTATCGCTACTTGCTTCGCTTGGTGCGCCAGCAAGCCGAGGCCGAGGACCTCTTCCAGCAGACTTGGCTGCGAGTTGCCTCGCAAATCCGGCGGTTCGATCCGCGGCGAAACTTTGACGCGTGGCTTTTCACCGTGGCCCGCAATCTGGCCATCGATCATTTGCGCCGTCTGCGGCCCGAAAGCCTCGATGTACACGAAGCCACTGAATTCAAGAACACTCCCGCAGCCTTGCGCGCCTCCGGCGCGCCGCCCGTTGACGTAATGATCGCGCGCGAACACTCGCGCTTTGTCGCTTCGGCGATGGAGAATCTGCCCATCCTGTATCGCGAAGTTCTTGCATTGCGATTTGAAGAAGAGATGAAGCTCGAAGAAATTGCCGAGGTGCTGGGCGCTCCTTTATCCACGATCAAGAGCCGCCTGCGCCGCGGCCTTGAAAATCTGCGAGAAACGCTGGACGCGCGTTTCCCGCCCACGGAGTGGCAATGAGTAACGGAAAAACGATGAACGAACACGACGCAATTCGCGAGCTTCTGCCGCTGGCCGCTGCGGGAGTTCTCGACGCCGCCGAAGAAGGGCGGCTCGCGGCGCACATCAGCCTTTGCCCCGACTGTGCCGCAAACCTGAGCCTCTGGCAGCAAGTTGGGTCGAACTTGCGCCGCATTCCCACTCCGCAGGCTCCGGCGGCGCTCGTCGAGCGCACGATTGCGCTGGCACAGAATCATCTGACGCGAGAATCAGACCGCCGGACGGAGCGCAGGATCGTAGCTCTCGTTATCGTTTTTTCCTGGGCGTTTGTCGCCATCAGTTGGCCTCTGGCCCAACTTCTGGCGCATGGATGGCAGAGCCTGCTGGGCTTTGGATTCGAGCAAGGTTGGGAGAACTTCGTGGTCTTCACGGCGATTTGCTGGCTGGCGGGCGGCGCAGCAGCCGTTCTGCTCGCAGCGCGCCGAAGCCGTGAAAGGAGACTCGCATGAGCTTCCGCAAAGAACTTCGCGTAATCCCGCGCAATGCATGGATCGTCGCATTCGCGTTGTACGCGTGCTTCGTCATTCTCATCCATTTTCTGATTCCTCTGAGCAAGCAGCCAGGAGATATCTGGACTTGGCCAATCGCCGGACAACTCGCTTTCAACTTCCTCATTCCGCTGATCTTCTTCCTCCTCATTCCATTCTATGGATACATCTACGGCGACGCGAAGCGGCGCGGCATGCGCTACGTGATGTGGACGCTCCTGGCCATCTTCGTGCCGGACTTTATCGGCGTCATCTTGTATTTTATCTTGCGCGACTCTCTTCCCGGAGATTGTCCCAGTTGCCACAAATCTGTGCTCGCCAAGTTCACTTTCTGCCCTTATTGCGGCGCCAGCGTGCGGCCCGTGTGTCCTCAATGCGGGAAGAATATCGAGACAGGTTGGATGAACTGCGGCCACTGCGGCACACGAGTGCCCGTGCTTCGGTAGCCTTTCGTCAGTGGCTGGAAACGTTTCACGTGGAACAAACAGGCTTTTTTCGCGGCATGCGGTTAAGCTTCTCGCCAGCAAATCTTGCACTTCTGGAGAAACACATGCCGCACGTACAAATCACTTGGGTTGCAGGCAGGACACCCGAACAGAAACGCAAACTCGCCGAACGCTTCACCCAAGCCTTGATGGAAGACGGCCGCGCCAAGCGCGAAAACATTCACGTAAGCTTTGTCGACGTGCCGCCCACCGATTACGTGGAAGCTGGAATCGTTGTCGCCGACCAGAAACGCACGCCATAACTTCGTCGGCGCAATCGCATTTCGCGAGTTGCGCCGGTTGGCTGATCGAGCAACCTGCTCGCCGCGCTAGTGCGACGCGCGCAGGTCCCGCCGGATCAGATACGCGTCGATGAAAAAGCCTATCCCGAGCGCGAAGGGGATGAAACCCAGCACCGAGGCTTCCATCGCATCCGGCTCCCATCGCGCCAGCATGGCGAACGTCACCACGTATCCCACCGCGGCGGCCACCAACAGAATCCCGGCTCTGCGCG
>JBAQYT010000087.1:0-21265 GCA_049787175.1 Candidatus Acidiferrales bacterium
AGCATTTTTTCGGCGTTTTTCGAGGAGGGATGGCCGAACTCGGTGGCGACGGAGCCGGGGCAGATGGCGGTGACGCGAATTCCATGCGCGCGGAGATCTTCCGCCATGGAGTACGTGAGGCCGAGCAAGCCCCATTTGGAGGCGCAGTAAAGGCTTCCGCCGGGAAAGGAATTTTTGCCCGCCAGGGAACTAATATTCACGATGTGGCCATGGCCGCGGGAAATCATCGCGGGCATGACGGCGCGGCTCACCAGGAACACTCCCTTCAAATTGGTGTCTAACACAGTATCCCAATCGGTTTCGCTGAACTCCTGCACCGGGCCGAAGCGGCTGGTCCCTGCGTTGTTGATGAGGAAATCGATGGCACGGAAGCGCGCGAGGGTTTTCTCGACGAGCGAAGCAACCTGATCGCTGCGAGATACGTCTGCTGTGAGAGCGAAAGCATCGATGGCGTCGCCGCGAAGGCGCGCGCACGCGGAGTCAAGAGTGTCCTGGTTGCGTCCGCAAAGAGCGATTCGAGCGCCCAGTTGACCGAGGCGCTGCGCGATGGCGAAGCCAATTCTGCGGCTTGCGCCTGTGATGAGAACAGATTTTCCAGCGAGTGAGGAATTGTTCATATGTGTGTACTCCTAGAGGGGCGACATTTCGCGGCCATTCATCATCTTATCACCTGAATGGCGGCGTTACCCAGGTGTGGGGGAGCGGCCCAAATGTTTCGCGCCGACGAAAGGGGCCTTGCAGGAGTTCTGGCGTTTCCCTATAATTCGACAGTTTCTGCGTGCCCGAAGTCTTCGAAAATGCAATCGCGGATACGGCTTCACGCAATGATAGCGAATTTGACCGAGGAGGCAGGAGAACGATGATGCGAAAGTGGGTCGTCGCGAACGCGATTGTGTGGCTTGGGGTTGCGCTGCTGTGTTATGCGGCGCCGAGAGCCTCCGCGCAGGATGAGCAGCAGAGTGCGAAGACGCCGTATACGCTTCCGGAATACAACGCGTATCAGGCTGCCGCAGGGCAAACGGATCCGCAGGCCAAGATTCAGGCACTGGATGATTTTGTGACCAAGTTTCCGAACTCCTCGCTCTTGCCGCTGGTTTATCAGCAGTATTACACCGCCTACAACCAGACGAAGAATTATCCGAAGCTGATCGAATACGTGGACAAGTTTATCGCTGTGCCGGAAGACAAGTACTTGCTGATCCCGGGGATGTCCAAAGCAAGGTTGACGGGCGACAAGGTGCAGGCGCTCTATTTCCGCGCGGTGGCGTTCAACCAGGCGTTCAACGATAAGGACGCTAACGCAGCGGACGAGCTCACAAAGGCGCGGCAATCGGCGCTCGATGGGCTGAACCTGCTGGGCCAGATCCCCAAGCCGGCAAGCATGACGGACGATCAGTTTGCCCAGCAAAAGAAGCCGTTTGTGATTTTATTCAACTACACGGCGGGATCGGCAGCGTACCGAGCGAAGGATTATAAGGACGCGATCGATTCATACAACGCATATATCGCTTCCAGCGGCAGCACAGATCAGACGGTTGCGGCCACGTACTTCCAGATAGGAGTAGGCTATTTGCAGATGGCGGCGCAACAAACTCCGGCCCAAGCGCCCGCTTCGTCGCAAACGCCGCCCAATGGCCAACCTCCGGCTACGACGACTCCGGCAACGACGCCGACGGATGCGTCGAATCCCGGGCTTATCGATCTCTATATGAATGGCTTCTGGAGTTTGGCGCGCTCCATCGCGTTGAAAGGACCGGGCGAAACGCAAATGCGCTCGTATTTGCGCGCGCAGATGTTCAACTACGAACAGCCAGCGTGCGGGAGCCTGCTGGACGATCAAATGAACGAGTTGGTTCAACTGGCCGGCACGCAAGCGGCGCGGCCGACAACGTATTCGCTGCCGAGCGCGTCGGATTTGGGCAAAGTGCTGCAGGCCAGCAATCTGCTTTCGATTTTAACGGACCTGCAGGGCGGCGGCGACAAGGCCAAGATGACTTGGCTGGCGGTGTGCGGGCAGGAAATTCCGAGTGTGGTGGGCAAGATTATCGACATCACTCCGGGCACGGATTCGATTGACTTCAAAGTGTTCACCGCAGCGACAGGGGAAGAAATCCAGGCGGGCACTGTGGCGAACTTGGACGTGACGGTGTATACGGCAACGCCTGCAGCAGGGGCTGCGAACGCGACTCCGGCGGCGGGCGCTGGCCAAGCGCAAGCAGCGCCGGCGGTGCAGCCGGAAGCGTCGCGGCTGCAAAAAGGGGATGCCATCAAGTTTACCGGCACACTGACGAAGTATGATGCGCAGCCATTCCTTTTGTATTTTGATAAGTGCCAGGTGGATCCGTCGGTGATTCCGCCGGAGAAAGGCGCGGCAAAGCGGCCGCACCATCCGGGCATGCGGTAGAGAATCGATTGAGTAGACGGCCGTCGCATTCATCAGGTGCGGCGGCCTTTTTATTTTCGCAGGAACTTTTTGACGGAAAACAAAAAACGCGATGTTTTTGTTTTCTAGGCGACGCCGGTGACTTTCCAGAATTAAACCAGCTTGCTTGTGGCGTTCTTCGTGAGAATCAAAAGCAGCGGTAGCAGAGGATAAGGCTAAGCGCGGTGGTGGCCGTTTGCGAGCTTGTATTCCTCGACTTTGCGGCTGAGGGTGTTGCGGTGGATGCCCAAGACGCGAGCGGCGCGCGATTGGTTGCCAGCGGTATGGTCCATGGCGCACTTGATGAAGCGCCTCTCGAATTCGGTGAGCGCCTCATCGAGCAAAATTCCGCGGTCAACCATCTGGCTGACGAGGGCTTCCAACTGATCCTTCACGATTGTATCCTCCGAAAAACTGCTCCGGGGCCGTGTTGCGGATAGAGCTAGTTGCAGAATCTTATTCGAGTTCCCGCCCGGTCAGCCGCTTATAGGCTTCGCGGTATTTCGCGCGCGTGGCGTCGACCACGTCCGCGGGGAGCGCCGGCGCGGGCGGCTGCTTCGACCAGCCGATGCGTTCCAGATAATCGCGCACGTATTGTTTGTCGAAAGACGGCTGCGTTTTGCCCGGCTCGTAAGAATCGGCGGGCCAGAAACGTGAGGAATCCGGCGTGAGCGCCTCGTCGATCCACACAAGTTCGCCGCGATCGATGCCGAATTCGAGTTTCGTATCCGCGATGATGATGCCGCGTTCAACCGCGAATTCAGAAGCGCGGCGATAGACTTCCAAAGTGATGTCGCGCAGGCGTCCGGCAAGGTCGCCGCCGATTTGCGACGCGGTTTCCTCAAAAGAAATGTTCTCGTCATGGCCGGTGGTGGCTTTCGTAGCCGGCGTAAAAATCGGTTCCGGCAGGCGGTCAGATTCCTTGAGGCCCGCAGGCAAAGGAATGCCGCAGATTTTTCCGGTGGCGCGATAATCCTTCCAACCAGAACCGGAGATGTATCCGCGGGCGACACATTCGATGGGAACAGGCTGCGTGCGGCGCACGATCATGGAGCGCCCACGAAGTGTTTCGGCATGCGGCGCGAGATCGCCAGAAAAATCGGTGGCGTTGATGACGTGATGCGGAACCATTCCGTTAAGCTTGTCGAACCAGAAAAGAGAAAGCTGCGTGAGGACGCGGCCTTTATCGGGAATCGGCGTGGGAAGGATAACGTCGAAGGCCGAAAGACGATCGGTGGCGACAATCAGCAGGCGGTCGCCGAGGTCGTAAATGTCGCGGACCTTCCCGCGCGCCAGGAGCTTGAGTCCTGCGAAGTCCGTTTGTGAAATTGCTGGATAAATTCCGGGCGAAGCCAAAGTATTTATGTCTCTAAATTAAAGAGGACGTAATTCTAGCGCAATGAAAAGCGATGTCAACCGTTAAACGAAGGAGGCTGAGGAAAACTTTTTTTGCCACGGGACGAAATGCGGCACGCGATTATGCGGCAGTGGATTGCGCGCGCGCCGCGGATTCTTCCCAGCGAACCGAAACGAGCTTGGAAACGCCGGGCTCCTGCATGGTCACGCCATAGAGGACGGAGCCCATCTCCATGGTCTTGCGATTGTGAGTGACGATGATGAATTGCGTCTCTTCACCCATTTCCGTGAGCATGCGATTGAAGCGGTTCACGTTGGCTTCGTCGAGCGGAGCGTCCACTTCGTCGAGAATGCAGAAGGGGCTCGGCTGGAAACGGAAGACGGCGATGAGGAGCGCCAGGGCGGTCAGCGCTTTTTCGCCGCCGGAGAGAAGTAAAATGTTCTGGAGGCGTTTTCCGGGCGGCTGCGCGGCGACGTCGATGCCGCAGTCACCGGAACTGTCCGGTTCAGTGAGGCGCATTTCGCCGGTGCCGCCGCCGAAGAGAGTGCGGAATGCCTCGGAGAAATTGCGATTGATGACGGCGAAGGCCTCTTCGAATTTTTGACGCGATACGGTGTCGAGCTCGTTGATGGCCTGCTGGGTATTCTGTATGGATTGCACCAAGTCGTCGCGCTCGCGCGCCAGAAACGCGTTGCGCTGATCGCATTCCTGGAATTCCTCGAGCGCCATCATGTTGACCGGGCCCATGGACTCCAGGCGCTCCTTTTTCTCCGCGTAGCTGGTTTCCGATACGGCGAGTTCTTCGCCAGTGAGCAGTTGCTGCTGCTGCGCGATGAGCTCTTCGGGATGGGCATTGGCTTCGGCAATGCAGGTTTGGCGGAGATGCTCGCGGTCCGAGTCGTTGCGCGCCTTCTCAATTTCGCGCTGGTTGCGGTTTGCCCGAACCCCTTCCAGGGATTCCCGCTTGGCGCGCAGCTCGCCATCGAGAATGCCGGCGCGCTCGCGAAGAGAATTCCATTGCGCCTCAAGGCCGGCTTTGCGTTGCTCGAATTGCTCTTTTTCGCCGCGGTGATGCGCAATTTGCTGTTCGAGCTGAAGATTGCCGGCTTCACGCTCGGCGCTGTCGCGAAGGAGCCCGTCACGCTGATCGACAAGCGCAGCGAGCCGCTCGCGCGATTGTCCGGCTTCTTCCGTCAGGCGCAATTCGAGAGTGGCAGCGTTGGCCAGGCGTTCGGCCATGGCGGCGAATTCTTCGCGGCGGCTGGCGAGTTCGCTCTGCTGCGCTTGGAACTTGCCGCGGAGGATGGCCAGGCGTTCGCTGGCAGCGGCGGCTTCTTGCTCGGCGTTCGTGCGTGAAAGAAGCGCCAGTTGGCTGGCCTGATGAGCGTCGGAAGCGCGCATGCGGGCGCTTTCGGCTTCGGCGGCCAGGCGTGTTACTTCGCTTTGCGCTTCGAAGAGTTGCGCCTCGGCGCGCGCCGCTTCGTCGCGGGATTGCGCCAGTCGATGGAAAGCGCTCACGCGGGATTTTTCGGCCTCGACGTGCTCATCGAGTTTGCGCTGCAACTCTGCTTCCGCGCGCTGCTGATCTTCTTCCAATCGCCGAAGCTCGGCTTGCGTGTCAGCGACGGCATGCTCCAGATGAACGACTTCGGCCTCATGCATGCGCAGCTCGCGCTTCAGCGCGAGCGGCCCGGCTTCGCCGGGACGGCCGCCGGTGACCATTCGGCCATGGTAGCAAGTGCCATCCAACGTCACGAAATAATACGCGGGATTTTCGCGGGCGAGTTTTTCCGCTTCCGAGGCGGTCTCGATGAGATAGGCGGATTGCAATTTCGAAAGAAATTGCTTTGCCGCAGGGCCGAGCGGGTCGCGGAAATCGACGAGGCGGTCAAAACGTGAGACAACGCTCGCCGAAGAGAGCGGAGCGCTTTCCGGTTTGGGCTCGTATTTCAAATGGCGCAGGGAATCGACAAAAAACGTGGCACGGCCACCCATCTCTTCGCGCAAGAGAGCGACGCCGGCGCGGGCGTGGTCGAACGTCTCGACGACGACGTATTCCAGTTCGTCGCGCAGGAACTGCTCAACGGCGCCTTCGTACTGTTCCTCGACTTCAGCGTAATCAGCCAGCACGCCGACGGCGCGGAAACCGCGCGCCTCGCTTCCTCCAGCGGCGGAGAAAAGCTTTTGCACGGCTTCGGCGGTATAAGCGCGGTCATTCAATATTTGTTCAAGCGAGCTGCGGCGCGCGCGCGCGGCGGAAAGCTCTTCACGGACTTTTTCGTTCCGTTGCGCGGCTTCTTGATGCGAGCCGCGCAGAGTCGCGAGGGCCTGCTGCGTCTGGCGAACTTGCTCCGCGAGACCAAGAGCCGCGGCTTCGGCTTCGTGATGATGCGATTCGGCGGCGTGAACCAGTGCGGCCTTCTGCTGGGAATCCTGCTCGAAGCGCGCACGCACGCTTTCGCGCTGCGCGTGTTCGGCGCTGACGCGCGCGACGAAGTCCTCGGCTTGCAACGACTCAACCTGCGCGCGCACGGAATCTTCGCCGCTGCGGGAAGCAGCATCGCGCAGATTGGCGATCAATTGATCCAGAGAGGCCTGCTCACTTGCATCGGCTTCGATCTGCCGCGCGAAATTCCGCAAATGCGAATCGAGCTGTGAGGACTCCGCGCGCAAGTTCGAGACGCTTTCGCGATGGCTGGTGACGCGCGCCTCGATCTGCGCGGTCTGCACCTCGGCCTGCGCGATTTCCGTGGCGAGATGGCTGACGCGCGAGGCGATCTGAGCTTCCTGCTCGCGATGGAAGGCAATGCGATTCTCGGCGCGGTCGAGTTCAAGCGTGGATTGATTCAGCAGATTGTGAAGCTGGCGCAGTTCGTTTTCGAGCTCATAGTTGCGGACGTCAAGCTGCTCCTGCTCGGCTTCCAGTCCGCGAATCGCGGCGGCCTGTTCCGATTCGGCGGCGGCCAGCTCCGCAAGCACGGACTCCAGGCGTTCGGCTTCCGATTCCAGTTGCCGCGCTTTGCTGGCGAGCACAGTGCGCATCAAGCCGCGCATCTCTTCGCGCAGCTCGGCGTAACGCCGGGCCTTCGACGCCTGACGCTTCAAGGATGCGAGCTGTTTCTCGACTTCGACGAGGATATCGTTGACACGCGAGAGATTCAGCTTCGCGGCTTCGAGCTTTGCTTCGGCGAGCCGGCGTTTCGTTTTGTAGACAGTGATACCGGCGGCTTCTTCGATCAGCGCGCGACGGTCCATGGGGCGCGAGTTGAGAATCTGTCCGATGCGGCCCTGCTCAATGATGGCGTAGGAGTCTGGCCCAAGGCCCATGCCCATGAAAAGTTCCTGAACGTCGCGAAGGCGCGCCACGCGGCCGTTGATGAGGTATTCGCTTTGGCCGGAACGATAGAGACGGCGGCCAACAACCACTTCGCCGGGCTTGACAGTGACCGCCGGCTTTTCCGCGCCGCGTTTTTTCCAGGGCTTGCCGGATTTTTCGGCGCCACCCTCGGATGTAATCGCTGCGGATTCCGTGGAGAGCACGGCCGATTCGGCCTGCGCTCGAGCTTCTGCGAGGCCTTCTGTAGGGACGTCTGTGAATGTTTCAGCGAGCACTTCAGCCTGCGCTTCGGAGGGCGCCGCGGCAACAGGCTCTGGTCCGAGAACTTTGGAAACCGCATCGGCGAGTTCGGGATCGACCAGCGTTAGCGAAACTTCCGAAATGCCCATGGGCGGGCGCTTCACGGTACCGTTGAAAATGCAGTCGGACATGCGCTCGGCGCGAAGCATCTTGTGGCTTTGCTCGCCGAGGACCCAGGAAATAGCGTCGACGACGTTCGATTTGCCGCAGCCGTTCGGTCCGATGATGCAGGTCACGCCGCTGCCGCTGAAGACGATGTTGGTCTTCTCGCAGAAGGACTTAAATCCCAAAAGCTCGACTTTGCGAAGTTTGAGCACGCTGCTCCTTGGAAATTTCCTGACTGTTCCGGCGGGCACACCGTGAACAGTTCAAATTTAAAGTTTCGAGACGAGGATTTCGAGACAAAAATCGTGGCGGGTCGCGTAACGCGGGCCCTGCCGCCTGGCGCTTCGGATCGGCGGTGATGGAAGGAAAGATAGCATGGGGCCAAAGGCGTGTAAAGCCTTTGAAGCTGAAATGTGCGCGCCAGAAACGCGGCGGGGAACCATCCTGAATCTTCAACCCTGCTGACTCAGGTCGGCCGAAGGCTTCCTGCTCATGGAATCTTGGTTTTGGTCAATGGCGATGAAGCTTGGCCAAAGACGTAGCGCCATCCTTTTGGAGTGCGCATGTAGATGTCGCTGAACCAAAGCGTATATTCAAACGGCTTTCCGTCGGTAGCGCCTTTTTCCCAGAGTTTGGCGGTGACAACGGCGGTATTGCCCCAGACGCGAACGGTCTGCTCGGTATCCTCCTGATGTTCATAAACAGAGTGGCCGCCGCGGGCGTCCGCTAGCAGATCGGCTTTGGTGTAAGTCTTGCCGGATCCGACCACGAGCACGAAGTCATCGGCAAGCAGCCGCGCCATCGTCGCCGCATCGTTCTTTTTCACGGCTGCCTGGTATTCGGTGTCCAGCGCCGCAACAGTTTTCTTGTCGCTTTCCGTCGACGCGTTGGCGCGATGCAGCGCCAGCGCGCCGATGATGCCTATCGCTAGTCCTGCTGCAAGAAGGCGCAGAGCGGAATGGGGAAGCGGTTTCATTTCTAACCTCCTCGCACAATGAGTTGCCGAGACTCATGCATCTATTTCAGATATTGCTGGTACCAGGCGACGATGCGGTTGAGCCGGTCGAGCATGTGCTTTTCTTCGTGGAAGCCGTGATTCTCGCGCGGGTATTCCACGAGCTCCGCATTGTCTCCATAAAACTTCAGTCCGCGATAGAGCCCTGTGCTTTCACCGAGCGGATCGGTGGTGTCGTTGATGCCCTGCAGAATCAATATGGGCGTATGCGCGTGCTTCACGTACATGAAGGGAGAATGATTCAGGAAGCCTTCCGGGTGCTCGTAAGGCAGGCCCCAAAACCATTTGTCGTACGATGGGCCGTTTTCGGTGTTGAATTCAGCGATCAAATCCACCATTCCCGCGCCGGAAACGGCGGCCTTGAAGCGGTCGGTCTGGGTGATGGCCCATTCGGACATATAGCCTCCGTAGGACCACCCGCCAATGCCCAGTTTATTCGGATCAGCGATGCCCTGCGCGATCAGGTAGTCGGCGCCGGCCATCACGTCTTTGAAATCGGCGCCGCCCCAGTCGGCGCGATTCATCTCGACGAACTTTTCGCCGTAGCCGGTCGAGCCGCGAATGTTGAAATAGGTAACCGCGAAGCCGTGCGCGGCAAGAAGTTGGCCCCAGGAATCAATTGAATCGGACCAGGCGCCGGTGGGTCCACCGTGTACCAAGACAACGAGCGGAACGCGCGAATGGCCGTCGTAGTCGAGTGGCTTGAGCAGCGCGCCTTCGATTTGCTGGCCGTCAAAGCTTGCGTAATGGAAGAATTCGGGCTTTGCGAGGGTGATGGAATCCCAGCTGGAATTCAAATGCGTGACGCGCTCTGGAGAAGCGCTGGCGTTAGCGAGGTAAATCTCGGGAGCTTGCGTTGCGGATTCGCCGACGAAGGCGAGCGTGCCCGAAGACGAAATGGCGAAGCCGTGCGGATTCGGCGCAGCGTTTTCGACGGCGGTGGCGTGGCCATCCGAAGCAATGGAATATAACGTGGTTTTGAATCCCGTTTCGGCAACGGCCATCAAGCTGCCGTCGGAACGCCACTCGATGCCGTTCATCGCGCGATCGACGCTCGCGGCAGTGAGGTTGCGGCTGGGATCGGCCGCTTGTGCATCGGCGGAGTGAAGGTAGATGTCATGCGGTTCGGGGCCGTCGACGCGCGAGCCCATGTAGGCGAACTGCGTCCCATCGGGCGAAACGCGAATATCGCCAAAGGGTCCTTTGGGCGCGGCGAGCAAAGACATCTGGCCGCTCGTCGGGTCCAAAGAGAAAATGCGTTCAGTGTTGTCGTCCGATTCCGGATGATCGGTAGCGGAAACGATGAGGCGGTTTCCGCCGGGCGTCCATTCGGCCTCGCGAACTTCCCATTGAGTGCCGGTGATCGCGCGGGCTTTTTTCGTGGCTACATCCAGAATCCAAACGCGAGAGTGCTTGTCCTCTTTATCGACGACGATGGCGTCATCTTTGTCCTTTTGTTTTTTTTGCTCAGCGTCGGTGGGCTCATCGGAGGCGAGGAAGGCGATTTGCTTGCCGTCAGACGACCATGCGAACGAGGCGATATTGCGTTTCCCGGTGGTGATCGCATAGGCGTCGCCGCCGCTGGAAGACAGCAGGTAAATCTGGCGATCCTCGTCACGATTGGAAAGGAATGCGAGGAACTTGCCATCGGGAGACCAGCGCGGAGAGTTTTCCGATTTGTCGGAATAAGTGTACTGGTGCACTTGCTTGGTAGCGATGTTCATGATCCAGATGTGCGTCGCGATAGTCGTGTCCTTCGGGGGCTCGGTGACGGTGAACGCCAAACGCGTGCCGTCCGGTGAAAAGCGAAGATCGGCGATACGGCGAAGATTCAGCGCTTGCTGTGGAGTTATGGTTGTAGACGCAGAATCCGCGGGAGGACGCGGAGCCGCAAACGTTGCGGGGGCGAGAAACAACAAAATGGCAAGAAATCTGACTGCCGAGCTGGTTTTCATGGATGGCTCCTGAGTGAAGTGGACAATGTATTGAGACGGAGGCGGTTCGTCAACCGCGAAATCGGTGCGGACCCGGGAGGTGCGTTGACTTGGCGTTGCGCGGGAACTAGGATGACGCGCACCAACCGATGCGAAAGGAATCTCTATGAGCTTGCCCGACGAAAGGCCACGTGGCGGCGCGTTCGTTTTCGCGCTGGCGTTGTACGCGCTGGTGATTTGCCTAACTGTTCTGCGAGCGCAACCGTCCGCACCCAAGCCCGCGGATGCGCCTGACGAATTCTCGGGCGTTCGCGCCAAGACGCTTTTGCAGCAGCTTGTGGGCAATGGCGTGCCGCATCCCGTCGGGAGCGCCGCAAATGCGATGGTACGCGACGCGATCGTTGCGCGACTGACGCAGCTGGGTTATCAGCCGCGGGTTCAGGAGGATTTTGTTTGCGACGAAGACGGAGGATGCGGCGATGTGAAGAATATTCTGGCGCGCCTTGATGGGCAAGAACCTGGTCCGTCGGTCATGGTTGCCGCGCATTACGATTCGGTTCCGGCAGGTCCGGGAGCTTCCGATGACGGTGCCGGGACGGTCTCCGTGCTGGAGATCGCCCGCGCGCTCAAGGCGTCCGCGCCGCCGCGGCATCCGGTGATTTTTCTGATCGATGAAGGCGAAGAGGCCGGCCTGTTTGGCGCAGTTGCCTTTGTCCAAGATGACCCGTGGGCGAAGGACGTGCGCGCCGTCGTAAATATGGATAATCGCGGGACTTCCGGATCGAGCACGATGTTTGAAACGGGAAGCGCCAACGAATGGGTGATGCGGATGTACGCAAAATCCGTGCGGCACCCGAACACCGATTCGCTTTCCTACACGGTTTACAAAACGCTGCCAAATGATACGGACTTTACGGTGTTCAAGCACGCCGGGTATCAGGGATTCAATTTTGCGTTTCTCGATGACGTCGCGCACTACCACACACCGCTCGATAACGTCGCCAACGCCAGCGTATCCAGCATTCAGAGCGAGGGTGGAAGCGGCTTGGATGCGGTTCGTGCGCTGGCGAATTCTGATTTGAATCCAGGCGCCGCTGCGGACGCTGTTTACGCGGACTTGTTCGGCTGGAAAACGATTTGGTGGCCGGCACGATGGACCGTCGGGTTCGCGGTGCTGGCGCTGGCGCTCCTGATTCTTGAGATTATAGTTCTGGCGCGGCGCGGGGAAGTGCGGATGAAGGGATTTCTTCTCGGCTTTGTGAGTTGGCCGCTCATCCTGGTCGTGGCGGCGATCCTTGGGGTTATTCTGCAGTCGTTCCTCGGCATTGCGGGAGCTACTCCGTCGAACTGGGTGGCGCATCCGACGCCTTTGCTGTTCGCGGCGTGGGCGCTGGGCTTTGGCGCTGTCGCGCTGGTTGCGGCGATTTTCGGGCGCCGGGCCGGATTCTGGGGAATGTGGAGCGGAACTTGGATCTGGTGGGGAATTGTGGCGCTGGTGCTGGGCGCGACTCTCCCGGGGCTGAGTTTCATTTTCGTGGTGGCCGTGCTGGCGGCGGGGATCTTTGGATTAGCAATTGTGTTTGCGCGGCGCGAGAGCAGCGGGCTGGTCATCGTGGCCGCAGTGATTCCCGCATTTGTTACAGCGATGGTTGGTGTCTACGCGATTTGGTTTCTCTATGCGGCGCTTGGAGGGGCATTCCTCGTTGGAATTACAGTGTGCGTTGCGCTGATTGCCGTGCCGCTGGCGCCCTTGGCGGGAGCTGTTTCAGCAGGAAAACGCTGGAGATTCTTGGTGGCTACATTTGCGGTTGCGGTGATCGCCACGGCAGCGGCGTTGATTGTCGCGCCGTTCTCGACAGCGTCGCCGGAGACGTTGAACCTGCAGTATCACCAGGACGCGGACAACGGGAAGACGGAATGGGTGGCTTCCCCGGCGTCCGGCCGCCTGCCGCTCAGCTTGCGGAGCGTTGCCTCCTTCGCAAGAACGCAAACCGGAGTCTATCCCTGGGATACGAGCAAGCCGCTTGCCGCCGATGCGCCGTCGTTGAATTTGCCGGCGCCGACGCTGACTGTCCAGCACGCTTCGTCTTCGCAAGGCGAGTCCAGCTACGATGTGCTGCTGAAATCTCCGCGCGGCGCGCCGCTGATCCTTCTGGCTTTCGCTCCGGACGTAACGCCTGTGTCTGTTTCAATGGCTGGACACGCGGTCCCCGAACTGAGCACCCGGATGTTGCACTACACGCACGGCTGGCGCATCTATCGCTGCGTAGATACTCCGCCCGATGGAATTGAAATGAAGTTCACCGTTTCTGGCGCAAGTCCGGTTTCCGCCTTCCTCCTTGATGAAACGTACAACTTGCCGCCGCAGGGGATGTTTCTGAGAAGCGCGCGACCAGCGACCGCTACTTCGATTCAGAATGGTGATGCCACAGTGGTGACGCGGCACGTCACATTCAAGCCGCAATAAATGCTGGCTTCGACAATGCGCGCTGGGTTGGTTTGCGAGATGCGCGAGCCTCAGCTAGAATGACCCTCTTTGCACGTCGAAACTTGCTCGTGCCGGGGATGGCCGGCATCCGGTAAGCGAATCGCACATCAATTATGAGGGTAGAAGCGCGAAGATATGGGCAAAATCCTGCTTGAAAACACGCTGACGAATCGCAAAGAGGTCTTTGTGCCGCTTCACGCCGGCGAAGTACGCATGTACACGTGCGGGCCGACGGTCTACGATTACGCGCACATCGGGAATTACCGGACATTCATATTCCAAGATATTCTGCGACGATTTCTGCGCTCGCGCGGCATGCGCATGATACACGTCATGAATTTGACGGACGTGGACGACCGCATCATCCAGAATGCGGCAGCGCAGGGAATCAGCATCTTTAATTACACCGCGAAGTACATCGAGGCGTTCAAGGAAGACATGAGCGCGTTGAGCTGCGAGACTCCCGAGCACGTGGTCCGCGCGACCGATCACATTGCGGACATGGTCAAGCTGATCCAGAGGCTCGAAGCCAAAGGCCTGACGTATCGCAGTGATGGCTCGATTTATTACCGCATCGCTAAGTTTCCCGGGTACGGCAAGCTTTCCAAAGTGGATCTGAGCGGGATTCAGGCCGGAGCGCGCGTCGAAGTGGATCGCTACGAAAAGGCGGACGCGCGCGATTTTGCGCTATGGAAAGCGCCGAAGCCGGGAGAACATTTCTGGGAAACAGAAATCGGCCCGGGACGTCCCGGCTGGCACATCGAATGCTCCGCGATGGCCATGAAATACTTGGGTGACACGCTGGACATTCATACGGGGGGAATTGATCTGGCGTTTCCGCACCATGAAAACGAAATCGCGCAGAGCGAAGCCGCGACCGGCCATCCCTTCGTGAAATATTGGCTGCACGCCGAGCACTTGATTATCGATGGCGAGAAGATGTCGAAGTCGCTCGGCAATTTTTACACGCTGCGTGATCTTTTCAAAAAAGGGCACAAACCTTCGACGATTCGCTATTTGCTGGCGTCGGTTCCGTACAGGCGCCAGCTCAATTTCACCGCGGACAGCATTCAGCAGGCGGCCAGCTCCGTGGAGCGGCTGCGGAATTTTGTGGCGCGTCTCAGCGAAGGGAAATTTCCGCCGGGCTCGAATGGCGCGATGCAGACGCGGACAGAAAAGGCCATTGCGGATTTTGAGGCGGGCCTTGCTGACGATCTGAACACGGCCGTGGCGCTGGCGGCGATTTTTGATTTAGTCCGCGACGTAAATACTGCCATCGACCGGAAAGAATTCCAGCAACAGGATACGCCACACGTTCTCGACGCCATGAAAAAGTTCGAGCGAATTTTTGCCGTTGTCGAAGACAATGATGCGGCGAAGCTGCGCGCTCTGGGGTTCGGATCCAGCAGCGCAGAAATGGGCGCGGAGCAAATCGACGCGCTCGTTGCGGAGCGTCAGGAGGCGCGCAAGCAGCGCAACTTCAAGCGCGCCGATGAAATACGCCAAGAGCTCGCGGAACGTGGTATCCTCCTCGAGGACACCCGCGATGGCGGGATTCGTTGGAAGAAAAAATGAACCCTCAATTCCAATATCCGCTCTCCTGGCACAGTTCTCCCGCGCGCCAGAGACCCAGCTTGTTCAGCGTAGACTAACTTTCCTTCCTCTCAAAAGCATGCCCGCGCCACGTGAGCGGCGCACAAAATCCATTTCAGGAGGAAGGTATGAAGAAAGCGAACGGTTGGAAGCTCCCGCACCTCGTAACGTCGCTGCCGGGGCCGAAGGCGAAAAAGCTCGTCGGTTTGGATGCGAAATTCGTTTCCCCGTCTTACACGCGTGGCTATCCGCTCGTGGCCAAGTCTGGTCGCGGCGCGGTCATCGAAGACGTCGATGGCAATCGCTTTCTCGATTTTGCCGCCGGGATCGCCGTGGTGGCCACGGGACATTGCCATCCGGAAGTGGTGGCCGCGATTCAAAAACAGGCCGGCGAGCTGATTCATATATCGGGCACCGATTTTTATTACGAGAATATGGTCGAGCTGGCGAAGAGGCTCGCCGAGATTGCTCCCGGAAAAGACGCGAAGCGCGTTTATTTCGGGAACTCCGGCACGGAGGCAATCGAAGCGGCGATGAAACTCGCGCGCTATCACACCAAGCGAGATAAATTCATCGCCTTCTACGGAGGCTTCCATGGGCGCACCATGGGTTCGCTTTCGCTCACTGCCAGCAAAGCAGTGCAGCGCAAGGGTTTTGGCCCGTTGCTGGGCGGCGTGGTCCACATGCCGTATCCCGATACTTACCGCTCGCTCGGGCAAAACGCCGACGAATGCTCCAAGCAATGCTTGGAGTTTCTCGAAAACGAAGTGTTCCACCGGCTGATGGATCCATCCGACGTGGCCGCCATTGTTATCGAGCCGATTCAAGGCGAAGGCGGCTACATTGCCGCGCCCGTTTCATTCTTGCAGGAATTGCAGCGCATTTGCCGGCGGCACGGAATCCTGTTGGTGGCGGATGAAGTGCAATGCGGAATGGGGCGTACGGGGAAATGGTGGGCTTCGGACCACGCTGGCCTCGATCCGGATATCGTCTGCGTGGCAAAAGGCATCGCTTCGGGCATGCCTCTATGCGCAATGATTGCTCGCGAAGGCATCATGGACTGGACGCCTGGCGCGCACGCCTCGACGTTCGGCGGGAATCCGGTTTGCGTGGCCGCTTCGCTCGTAACCATCGACCTGATTGAGAAGAAATATATGGAGAATGCCCGCAAGATGGGTAAATTCATTCTCGATCGTATCGCCGATTGGCCCGAGAAATATCGCATCGTCGGAGACGTTCGCGGAAAAGGCTTAATGATCGGCGTTGAGATCGTGCGGGATAAAAAGACCAAGGAAAGAGGGGCGGATCTGCGCAACAAGATCGTCGACCGCGCTTTCTTGAAGGGTTTGCTGATTCTCGGCGCGGGAGAAAATACAATACGAGTGGCTCCGCCACTTGTCATTGACGAGGAACAAGCAGAATATGCTGTTCGCATTCTCGGCGAGTGCATCGCCGAGGTACAGCGTTCGCATTAGAGTCACGGCTTTCCTGCGGAGGAAGATTGCCTCGCATCTTGGACGTCGGCTGCGGGCCAAAGAAATATCCGGGTTCCATCGGCATCGACATGAACCCGAACACCGCGGCCGATGTTCTTTGCCATTTGGATCGAGGCTCGCTGCCGTTTCGGGACAGCGTGTTTGATGAAGTGCGGGCAGTTCACTTGATCGAGCACGTCGACAACGTGATTCGTACCATCGAGGAATTCCACCGCGTCACGCGTCCCGGGGGCGTCATTTTTCTGGTGACGCCACACTACACCGATTTCAGCTCATTCTGCGACCCCACGCACCGCTGGCACCTCAACAGTTTTTCCTTCTGGTATTTTTAC
The DNA here is from genome assembly GCA_049787175.1 of Candidatus Acidiferrales bacterium. Taxonomy (GTDB): domain Bacteria; phylum Acidobacteriota; class Terriglobia; order Acidiferrales; family UBA7541; genus DAHUXN01. The sequence continues at coordinate 16,380 of JBAQYT010000087.1, forward strand.
CCCGAGGGGCTGCATGGAGAAGCGTCATGGTATTCGCGCGCGCGCGTGAAACAGCGGCATCTTCGCGTGCGTTTGCTTCAGGTGTGGCGCTACCTGGGATTCGAATTCCTGGTGAATCACTCGCTGCGCTTCCGGCGATTCTGGGAATTCTATTTGTGTTACGTGGTTCGTGGAAAAGTGATGGAGTTCGAGCTGGAGGTGCTGAAATAGCGCCACTTCTTTCGCGCGCCATTTTCGGTTTCGTGCGGCTGGCCTCGCGACGCGGCTTGACGGTGGCCAAGGCGGACGAAACGGAGAAAGACCATGCTCGGCGCCATGGGGTCAACGGCGAGACGTATGCGTATTGGTACTTGCGGCGCCACGGATACGTGTTTGTGGCGCGCAACTACCGCGTAGCGGGCGACAAGGCAGAAATTGATCTGGTTGGTTACGATGGCTCGGTGCTCGCGTTTGTCGAAGTGAAAACGCGCAGTGGCACGGATGAGCGTCCGGGCCAGCCGGAGGAAGCCGTGACGGCGGATAAGCGTGTGCACGTGGAGCGCATGGCCCGGCGGTTTTTGGCGGAGCGCAGAACTCCCGGAGTTTCATGGCGCTTCGATGTTGTGGCCATTGAAAGCCGCTCGGGACGCCCGCCAGACGTTCGTTTGTACAAGAATGCGTTTGGCGCCACGCATTAAATGCGCCCATTGCTCGCGGCCTGCATATTTCCGTTGATTGTGAGTCTCGCGGAGTAAAATAGAAGAGCGTTCCACCCTGTATACAGAATTGTAGAAGGAGAAAAGATTGCCCGAACTACGCAAGGATCCAATCACCGGCCGGTGGGTCATTATCTCCACCGACCGCGGAAAACGGCCGTCGGATTTTGTTCGCGAAAGCGTGCGGATGAAGGGGGGTTCTTTTTGCCCGTTTTGTCCGGGCAATGAGACACGCACTCCTCCTGAAATACTGGCGTACGGCCGCAACGGCAGCGGCAAAGATACGCCCGGCTGGTCGGTGCGCGTGGTGCCGAACAAGTTCCCGGCTTTGGGGATTGAAGGGAACCTGGATCGCCAAGGCGAAGGGCTTTTTGATCGCATGAATGGCATTGGCGCGCACGAAGTCATCATTGAAACCCCCGACCATCAAAGCACGCTGGCTTCGCTGCCCGACAAATCCATTGAAGAAGTGTTGTGGGCCTATCGCGATCGTGTCTTAGACCTGAAGAATGACAAGCGGTTCCGCTATATTTTGCTTTTCAAGAATCATGGCGAGGCCGCCGGTGCTTCGCTGGAGCACACCCATTCGCAATTAATTGCTCTGCCCATCGTTCCCAAGCGTGTTCGCGAAGAAGTCGATAGTTCCAAGCGTTACTTCGAGATCAAAGAGCGGTGTATCTTCTGCGACGTCATCCGGCAGGAAACGGAAACCGGGACTCGAGTGATTCTCGGCAACGATCAATTCATCGCGCTGGCGCCGTACGCGCCCCGCTTTCCCTTTGAAACATGGATCCTTCCGCGACAGCACAGCTCGTCGTTTGAGAATCAGGCGAGCCCCGTTTATGCCAGTTTAGCCAAACTATTTCATGAGTTCCTTGGCCGGCTGGATGCGGTGCTGAATTGCCCGGCGTACAATTACGTCATACATACCTCGCCCATCGGCGAGGAGATCAACGACCATTATCACTGGCACGTGGAAATGATGCCTAAACTGACGCGCGTGGCCGGTTTCGAGTGGGGTACGGGATTCTACATTAACCCCACCCCGCCCGAAGAGGCCGCGCGGTTTTTGCGAGAAGCTCAGTTGTAAGCCGGAACCTAGACGAGCACTTCCGGAACTTCCATCCGGCCTCCACGGAACGCGGATTCGAATGCCGCCACGCACCTTGGGTCGAAGTCCGTTCCCGCGCCTTTCGAGATGATGTCGCGAGCCTCGAAGGGAGACATTGCCTTGCGGTACGGCCGGTCGCTGACGAGCGCATCGTACACATCGGCAACGGAGATGATGCGCGCTTCGATGGGAATATCCTCGCCCTTGGTTACGTGATAACCGGAGCCGTCAAACTTGTCGTGGTGCGCCAAAATAATCGGCAGCACACGGCGAAGTGTTCCGCCGACAGCCACGGGTCTGAGGGCCTCCACTCCACGGGGAAGATGCGCCTGCACTTCGACGATTTCCTCTTCTGAGAGCCGTGCGGATTTGTACAGAATGGTGCGGCTGACTTCCAGCTTTCCGATGTCGTGCAATAGAGCGGCAGCACGCACATCTTCAACCTGGTCCTCCGGCAGACCCATCTCCGCAGCCAGCCGTGCGGCGTACACGGAGACGCGATAGGAATGGTTTTGGGTGTACTTGTCGTTGGAAATGACCTGGCAGAGAATTTGCAAGACGCCGAAATAGGTCTCGCGAAGCTCGCCCATGCCCTTTTCCTTTACTTCATAGAGCGTGCCCATCGCATAGGCGGTGATCAGCAGAAAACCACCCCAGACTGAGACGTCCGCCCATCCGATCAAGTGGCGCATCGTCACTCCCTGCCCCGCAGCGAGCGCCACGGGATTCATCAGGTTGAGCCACGACACGATTAGGATGGATGCGAGAGCCGTTTGGACCGCGCGAGACCGCCCGAAGTAATAGGCGGCAAATAGCGTCGGCAGGTTATAAAACGACAGAACCAACCGTTCGCCCGACACGAAGAAATTGATTACTGCCGCAAAGGCAATAATGGAGAGAATCAACCAAAGCTCTTTGTTGATCTCCAGAATTCGGTTGAGGAAAGTCTTCTTCACAGCCGCTCCTCCGATTGAAATTTAGTGGCGCTTCGGGCCGCCGACGTCTATTGATGGTAACAACCGGCCGGGCGCTTTGCGGTTTGCTGTAACGGGCTTTGCCCATCCGAATAACTGTACGAAACAAAACCGCACCTGTACCGAAGGACAGGGCAGACGATGGCGCTTTTCTTTGCCAAATGGTAGTTTGAAAAAGGCTCGCTGGCGCGGTCGGCAGCCGAGGAGAGAGCATATGACGTGGGGGCAAAGACGAACTTTGGTGATTTTGCTGATCGTTGCGGCGGTCATAGTCATGCTCTGGGCCGTTCCTCGTTGGTCGTTTTTTGCCGGATCAGCAATTTCCTGGAATTCCGTCCTTGTCCTTGACCTGAGCGGCCCCATCGAAGAGCAGCAGCCTCCGGATGTATCCAGTATTTTTCTGGGCTCACAACCGCTGGTACTCCACGAAATTGACGATGCGATCGATCAAGCCAGCTCGGATTCGCGAATCAAAGGTTTGGTCGTGCGTATTGCGCCGATAGATGCTGGCTGGGCGAAGCTCGAGGAAATCCACCGGCATCTGCTGGATTTCCGCGCCAGCGGCAAGCCCAGCGTTTGTTATCTGGGATATGACGGCGAAGAAAATGAGGAATACTACGTCGCGACCGGCTGCGATCGAATCTGGCTGACGCCCACCAACCCCCTCGGCGTTCGCGGGATGATGGCCGAAGCGACTTTCCTTCGCGGCACTTTAGACAAACTGCGCATTGTTCCGAATTTCTTTCATATCGCCGAGTATAAGACCGCGACCAACGAACTCACCGAGAAGAAATTCACACCGGCGCACCGCGAGGAAGTCACCTCGCTGCTCACGAGTCTCTACAATCAGTATTTGGACGAAGTCTCGTCTGCGCGCAACATGAGCCGTGCGCGATTCGCCGATCTGGTGCAAGCGGGTCCCTTTCTGGCTCAGGAAGCTCTTCAGGACAAGCTGGTCGACCGGATAGGCTACTGGGACCAGGTACAAGAATTCTTCCGCCGCAAAACCGGTTCATGGAATCCGGCGGATTTCGCGCAGTATCGGCGGGGGTTGAGTGACGGCAGCGGGCCGGAGGTTGCCATCATTTATGCCTCAGGCGAAATCGTCTCCGGGGCTTCGCAATATTCATCGACGGGCGGTGAGATCATGGGCGGTGATTCGGTAGCCGCGGACATTCGCCGCGCGCGCACGGATTCGGACATTAAAGCGATTGTTCTCCGTATCGACTCGCCGGGAGGCTCCTCGGTTGCCAGCGAAGTGATTCGCCGCGAGGTACAGCTCGCACGGAAGCAGAAGCCTGTGGTCGTCTCCATGTCGGATTTGGCGGCTTCGGGCGGCTATTGGATCGCCATGTCTGCCGACAAGATCGTCGCCGATCCCGACACGATCACCGCTTCCATCGGAGTTCTGAGCGGCAAAATGAACATCGCAGGCCTCTACGGGCTGCTCGGGGTTAGCACGGACTACGTCGCAACCGGAGATAATGCCACGCTCTATTCCAACCAGCAGGATTTCACTCCCGCGCAGCAACAGACCATCCAGAAAATGCTCAATGATGTGTATTCGAATTTTACGAGCGGAGTCGCGGCGGGCCGCAACCTGCCAATAGCCACCGTCGATCGGATTGCCAAGGGCCGCGTTTGGAGCGGAGAACAGGCTAAGGGGCTCGGTCTTGTGGATGAGTTGGGCGATACCGAACGCGCTGTGGAAGTCGCGAAGCAGCTCGCTCATATTCCCGCAAACGAATCCGTCGAGATCGTGCGCTTGCCCAAACCTCAATCGCTTTTTGATTTTTTGGTCGCTCGCGCTCAGGGAGATGTGACGGTTTCGCAGGGTGCGTACAGCTCGGCTCAGTTGCTGATCCAGCGGTTGTCGGCGATGGTGCGCAGCGAGCCAGTGCGTGCGCAAATGCCGTTTACACTGACCATACGCTGAGATGGGACCCGCGAATCGGATGTTCGGGAGCGCACGGCTCGGTCAATTCTGTAAGTGAGTCTTCGCGATTTTCGCTATACTAGGCAGGTTCACAGGCGCGGTACCCAAGTGGTAAGGGAGAGGTCTGCAAAACCTTTATACGTGGGTTCGATTCCCACCCGCGCCTCCAA
>JBAQYT010000094.1:0-20365 GCA_049787175.1 Candidatus Acidiferrales bacterium
CTACGACAGTTCGGTCAGTCGATTGACGATTTTTTGGTATTCTCGTTGCCTTTCGGCGACGGTTGTTTCCAGTCCCTGGACAATTTCGTTCGGCGCGCGATTGCGAAAGGTATCGTCAGCCAAACGCGTTTGCTTAGCTTCGATATCCTTCTTCAGCCGTTCTTCTTCTTTTTTTAGCTTGGCGATCTCGGCCTGCACATCTCGCACTTCGTCCATGCGGATTCGCAGGTCGAATTGCGCCGCCGACCGCACAGCGGCATCCTCGGCGGCTTCCAGGTGCTCTTGCTGAATCTTCAGTCCGGAGAAACTTGCCAGACGCATGAGCGGTTCTAGGTTGCGTTCAGCTAGCTCGCGTACAGAGGGATCTTTCGACGAAATCTCCGCGGCAAACTTCTTTTTTGCATCGAGCTTTGCCTCCGCACGAACATTTCGCGCGGTTCCTATGATTTCCTGGAGCAAGGTCATCTGCTGCTCGGCGGCGGAATCGGACCATGCAGCTTGCGCTTCTGGAAAACATTCGAGCGAGATCGATCGCGCGCCATCGCGTTGCGGCAATCGGTGCCACAGCTCTTCCGTTACAAACGGCATGAAGGGATGCAGCAAGCGCAGCGCGTACTCGAAGACGGCGAACAGATTCCGCCACACGGCAATGGCTTCTTCGCGATTTTCCGAACCGAGCTGTGGCTTCAGCCATTCGATGTACCAGTCGCAAAAATCTCCCCAGAAGAAGTGATAAATCACATGCGCGGCTTCGTGAAAACGAAAAGCCTCCAGCGCGTCATTGATTTGCGTTGTCACGGATGCGAGGCGCGAGAAAATCCAGCGATGCGGCAGCGCATCGGCGGCCGTATAAGGCGCTTTCGCACGAATTTCCGGCGCCGCGAGCTGATCAATCGTCAGACCAGCAGCTTCGACCTTCTCCAAATTGAAAAAAAGGAAGCGCGCGGCGTTCCAAATCTTGTTCGCGAACGCGCGATAGCCCAGGATGCGCTCCTCGCTGAGCGCGATATCCGTTCCCGGCGCCGCCATCACGGCCAGCGCGAACCGCAACGCATCGGTACCGTGCTTTTCAATGATTTCCAGCGGATCGACGACGTTTCCACGCGTCTTGGACATCTTGATGCCGTGCGGGTCGCGTACAATGGCGTGAAGGTAGAGCTGATGGAAGGGAATTCGCTGGTCCAGCGTGTCGCCTCGCATCAGGTGCAATCCAAGCATGACCATCCGCGCGTCCCAGAAGAAAAGAATGTCGTAGCCGCTGATGAGCAGGCTCGTGGGATAAAAGGTTCGCAGGTCTTCGGTGTCGTCGGGCCAGCCGAGCGTTGAGAAGGGCCACAGTCCTGAGCTGAACCAGGTATCCAGAACATCTGGATCCTGCGTCAGTTCCTTGCTGCCGCATTTCCCGCACTCTTGCGGCACGCTGGCGATCTGCGCCCGTCCATTTACCACTTCCACTCGCGAATCGGTCGCCGGAGTCATCGTCCCGCACTTGCCGCAATGCCAGATCGGTATTCGATGGCCCCACCAAAGCTGGCGCGAGATGCACCAATCACGAATATTCGTCAGCCAATCCAGAAAAATCTTTCGTTGATTCTCCGGCACGATGGACAGCGCGCCCGTTTCGACGGCTTTGATCCCCGGTGCGGCGAGCGGCGGCATTTTGCAGAACCATTGAATGGAAAGGCGTGGCTCGACGATGGTTTTGCATCGGTCGCAAATCGCTACCGACATCGGGTGATTGGTGGTCTTCTCCAGCAATCCCTGTGCCTTCAAGTCCTGAATGATTTTTTCTCGCGCCGCGAAGCGCTCCAGGCCCGCGTAAGGGCCACCCGCCGCGCCGATGTGCGCGTCCGGAGTCAGTATGTCTATTTCGGCGAGCTTGTGCCGCTGACCCATCGCGAAGTCATTCGGATCGTGCGCCGGTGTAACCTTCACCGCGCCAGTGCCGAATTCCCGGTCTACGAAATCATCCGCGATCACGGGTATTTCGCGATTCACCAGCGGCAGAGTGACTTTCCTGCCGACAAGCTTCTTATAGCGTTCGTCTTCGGGATGAACTGCAATGGCAGTATCGCCCAGCATGGTTTCCGGGCGTGTGGTTGCTACGGTGATGAGCTCTTTCGAATCCTTGATGGGATAGCGGATGAACCAGAGTTTTCCTTCGCGCGATTCGTGGACCGTTTCGAGGTCGCTTAACGCCGTCTGGCAGCGCGGGCACCAATTGACCATGTAGCGGCCGCGATAAATCAGGCCCTCGCGATAGAGCCGAAGAAACGCTTCCATCACCGCATGGTAGAGCGGAGGGTCCAGCGTGAATCGCGCCCGCGTCCAATCGCAAGACACGCCCAGCCGGATCATCTGCTCCTTGATTCTTCCGCCGCTCTCCGCTTTCCATTGCCATACGCGCCGCTCGAATTCTTCGCGTCCCAATTGTTCGCGCTTCAGTCCTTCGGCAGCGAGCTGGCGTTCCACAACGACCTGCGTCGCAATGCCGGCGTGGTCGATGCCCGGCAGCCACAACGTCTTGAATCCCCGCATGCGCCGCCAGCGAACGAGAATGTCGATCTGGGTATGCTCCAGCATGTGGCCAATGTGAATCGACCCGGTGACGTTCGGAGGCGGCAGCACAATCGAAAATACTTCGCCGGGACCATCGGCGCGCGCGTGGTAAAGCTGCTCTTCAAACCAGGCTTGTGCCCAGCGGCGCTCAATCTCCTGCGGTTCGTAGGCTTTGGCGATTTCGGTAGACATTCTGTTGTGGCGCCCGGCCGATCCGGCGGCATTCGATACGCGCACGATCAGTAACACACGTAAAACCAATAACTATACGGGCCGACGGCATCTCCGTCAAACTGCTGTGTCTTTGTCGAGTGGGGGTGCGTGCAACGGCGGGTGCTACTTCTTGGTGCGTTCCTGGTTGAGCAGTTCTTCCACCAGAGGCCGCAAAACTCCATTCGCCAAAGCTTCGTGGAGTTGGGGCTCTAGTTTCGAAAGTACTTTTGCCACCATGGCATCTACGGTGGCTTGGTCCGCCTGGGGTATTGAGAAGGATTCGTTCGAGGGGGATTCGACGGCGACGAATTTCGGCGCGCTCTCCCTTTCCTCGGGCGCCAGATAACTCGTTACTTCGGGGAGCGCGAGAGGCGGTTCAGACATTCTCTCCACGGTTTCGCGCCAAACAGGCTGATTCTCGGAAACAGAAGGCGCAATTTCTGGTTCGCGCGATTCTTCCGGCGGCGCTGCGTCCGGTTCGGCAAACTTCGCCTCGGGCTCTTGAGGAATTTGGGGTAGAGGCCACGCCACAGAAGCAACTTCACGAATTGCGTCATCCGAATGCGCAACCGATTCTGGCGGGTGTGGCTCCGTACTCCATGGAGCTGCCATTTCCTGCGCTGGAGCCGCGACCGGCTCTCGAAATGACGCCTCATCGATTACGGTAGGCGGTAAAGAAGGTTCCTCGGCGTGCGCGAAATCTGGTTCCGGCCTCGGTTGATTTTCCCGAGCGTTCGTCGCTGGACTTTCGATAGCCATCGGTGCCGCAGTTTCTTCGCGGATCAAAATCGGTTCAGGCGTTTCCGTCACCGGTTTGTTGTCGGTCATCTCCGGCGCTACGAAATGTGGCCATTTGACGGGTGACGGCTCCGGGGCAGCCTCAGAAATGCCTTCGGGAACATTGGCCCCGCCAAACGGAAGGTGCTTGCGGCTCGCTAGGATTTCCGCATCCGCGGCTGCGCTTTCGGCTGAGAGCTTTTCCACCATATTGGCGGAGTCGGCTGTGTCGATTTCATAATCCATGGTCGCGCGGCGCCGGGCCCACTCGCTCGCGGGTTCGGAATCGTCATCTTCTTCGTCGGTCTCCTGGTTCTTTGCCGAAGGTGTTGCGACAGGATCGCCAAATGCCAGAACCGCTTCGTCGCCTGCATCGGAATCAGCCGATTCCGGCGCGGGAGTAAATTCACGCACTGGGAGAACGGGTACGGGTGGGGCCGGCACAGGCATCGGAGCAACTTCCGCAACGGGCGGAGCTTCTTCGACCGGAGGCTCAAGTTTCCCGAGCAGGGCGCTGACCATCGCGATCAGTGGCTCTGGCGGCACAAATGGCTTCTTGAGAACGCCATTCGCTCCTACGCGCCGCGCCTCCTTTTCATCCAAAGGGTCGAACGCGCCGACCAGCAATATCACCGGAGTGTTGGCGAACTCCGGATCCTGCTTCACGAACTCACAAACTTCGTAGCCGTTTCGCACCGGCATGAAAACATCGGCCAAGACCACATCGGGATGCACTTCAGGGACCTTACGGCAAGCCGCTTCACCATTTCCGACGGCAACGACACGGATGCCCTTTTCCTTAAAGACGAGGGATACCATCTTTTGGATATTGCTATTGTCATCCGCGACCAAAATCGTCGGCACAGTTTGCCCCTTGGAAGACGCTGCCGCCCACTCTCACGGCGTGCACGGTAATGAGCTATTGGAGCATCGGGCCAGAATGGAGTCAACGGAATCGGCAGAGACGCGTGCCTCAGTTGTTAGCAGGGCTTCCTGCGCCTACCAAGGAATTAGCTTGTGAATTCCCTTTTTCTTTTTGCTGGTGGATTCCGTGCTCTTGTCAGTTTTTGGAGCCTTGGCTGGCTTGGATTTGACCTTGGTAGCAGTCTGGTTTTTTGTTGAGGGTGCGCCCTTTGTCGCAGCGTTCTCCTTCAACTCCTCGGCCGCAGCGGCGTCTGTCGCGGTTTCACTGGCTTTCGTCGGCGCGGGGCTTGTCGCGGCCGGTGCTGTTGCTACTGCCGCCGTGTTGGCGCTGGCCGGGGGAGGATCAGTGGGTGGCGCTGTCATGCTTCCGGGCGGCGTGCTGGAAGATTCGGTCGGCGATACTGTTTCGACGCTCACGGCTTGCCCGGAGGAGCTGCTCTCTCCGGAAGACGCGGTTGCTACGGTCGATGTTGTCCCGCCCTGAAGCACGTCCTGGGAGGTGTTCATCTCTCCCGGCGGATTCAAATCGGGTTCACCGCTGTGCGCGGCCGCCGAAACGTTCGGCGCACTCTTGATGATCCCCATTGTGCGATGGAGCATTCCAGGATGGTCGTGCGCGAGTTTCTCTTCGTATTGAGCGCGGGCTAGCGCCTGTGGATCCGGATGGGGAATAGGTACACCATCTTCAGTGAGCTGGCGCCTTGCGTCGACTGCAAGCGGTGAAAGTGGGTAATCCCTGAGCAGCTTTGCATATTCAACATCGGACTGCGTTCGCCACCGCACCCGTTCCTGCTCGTTTTTCGACCCTCGAGATGCGCGCCTGTAGATGTCACCCAGCATCCACAGCGCCCGGTCGCTTTCGCTGAACAGCGGATAACGTCCGGCCACCTCGATCAAGCGCGACGCCGACGCGCGGTAATCTCCTTTGACGTAGTAAAAATGCGCGACGTCGAAATCCGCTTGGGCCAGAAGCTCTTGCACCTCCCGTAGACGTTGTTCTGCATCAGGCACCAACGGGTCCTTCGGGTACTTCAGAAGAAAGGTTTGAAATTCTTGTTCTGCTAGCTGCGCCTGGGTGTCGTCGCGGTCTGCCTTTTCCATCATGCGGTAATGAGCCATGCCCACTTGCATTTGCGCGTACGATGCCTCGGGGAGGAATGGGAAGAAAGTTTCAAAGTCTTTGTATTCGGCGACCGCTTGCGTCAAACCCTCGACGCCGCCTTCTTTGTAGTAAGAATCCGCCACAGCCAGCTTTGCTTTGGCCAGATATTCGCTATCGGGGTAGCTGTTGATCAGCGTTTGCAGGCTCAGCCGCGCTTCGGTGTACCGGCCGTGCTGATAATCATTCAGAGCGCGGTCATAGAGGATTTTGTCTGGTTGGGCGCTGCCCGCGACGGGCATCTTCGACACCATATTCTTGTTTCCGCATCCGGCGGGGAGGAAAGACAAAAAGAGCGCGGCGGCAAGCAAGGCAGGCGTTTGTCTGGTCAGTCTGTTCATTAAACCCTTTGCGAAGTGGCCTCGGTTGCAAACTGTCGCATCTGACGCACAGCAGCCCCCGGGCTTTTCGTATGAAAAATCGAAGTTCCTGCAATCAGGCTGTCGCATCCAGCAGCCACAAGTTCCACTGTGTTTTCCAGCGTTACTCCCCCGTCGACAGCGATTCGGAAACCGTAATTATAGCGCGAGCGCAACTCCCGCAACTCACGGATTTTTTCAAACATCTGGGGGATGAACTTCTGTCCCCCGAAGCCGGGATTCACCGTCATCACCAGCACTGCTTCGACCCGGTCCAAGATCTCCTTCAGTGTCCCTGTCGGAGTCGCTGGGTTCAGGACCACCGCAGCCTCGCAGTTTTCCTCGTGAATCAACCCCACCACGCGATCCAGATGCGCGGTGGCTTCCTGATGAACAAAAATGCGGTGCGCCCCCGCCCTCGCAAACGCTTGCACAAACTCACCGGGACGTTCAATCATCAGATGCACATGCAGCGGCAGCCGGGTTGCCTTGCTTAGCGACTCAACGATGGGCACGCCGATGGAAATATTGGGCACAAAGTGCCCGTCCATCACGTCCACATGAATCGCCGACGCTCCAGCCTCTTCCACGGCCTTGACCTCTTGCCCCAGAATTGTGAAATCTGCGGCCAGAATTGACGGAGTGACTTCGATGGGGAAACGGTTCATGAGGTCGACTGGGATTGTAACACAGCCAAAAGCGCCACTATTGTGCCACTTCCAGCTCGACTGTCCCTCCAGGCTCGATGCGAGCGCCGCGTGGCGGAAGCTGGGAGGTCACCGTCCCATCCGGTTTTCCGGTCAGCGGTAGAGGCGTTACTTTGTTCACTTTCAATCCTGCCGCGCTTACTCGCTGCTCCGCTTCGGCTTCGGGCAAACCTTCCAGGGCGGGCATCACATAGGCGGGCCCCGGCGCGCCCATGGAGAGAAGCATATCGACGTGCGGGCTTGTCGCGTTTGTTGATCCGGCTGGCGGCTGCTGTTGCAGCACAACATCGGCAGGGAATCCAGTTAGATGTACGGTTGATATTTCACCGGCTTGCAGACCCTCGCTCAGGAGCTCAATTTGCGCGGCATGAAGGCTGCGATCATCGAGTTGGGGAATACTGGCTCTTTGGATTCCTAGGCTCACAACCACGTGTATCCACTCATTCTTTTTCAATTGGCTGCCGCCTGGCGGGCTTTGCCGCACCACGGCATCCTTCGGAAGGTTGCTGTATATCCTGTCCTCGATTCTGAGATGCAATCCGCGGCTTGCGGCCTGCCTTTCCGCTTGCGCTACGGAAAGCCCGGCAACATCCGGAGTGGTTACCTCCCGGCCCTGGATGGCGAAGCGCATGGTTGTGAGCGCGCTGAGGAATGCGATCGACGCAAGAAAGAAGACGAGCAGAGCCATGCGTCCTACCCATTCAATTCGCTGGCGAAAGCTCATGCCGCTTGCTCCTCTGTGGTCGAGCGTAGCACTGCGCTTGCCGCGAGTTCAATGCGATTGCAGGCCGGCGTTACTCGCGCGCAATAAGACCCGCAAAAAATCCATCGGCGTGGTGCACGGGCGGAAATGTGCGGAACGCGCCGTCCTTATCGACGAGGCCCCCTGCGCTCACGCCGGCGGCTAATATCCTTTGCGGAATTTTCAAGGCTTCACGGCGGAAGTCGGGATTTCCGGCAAGCACTTCGCTGACCACCGATTCGTTTTCTTCCGGCTCGAACGAGCAGGTCGAATACAAAAGATCTCCTCTTGGAGAGAGATGTTCAAGCGCAGATTGGACGAGTGCGACCTGGCGTCGATGCAGGTCCGCCAAATCCTCCGCGCTGAGCCGCCAGCGAATTTCCGGATTTCGCGCCAACGTGCCGGTCCCGGAGCAGGGCGCGTCAACGAGGATGTGATCAAAGGCCGTCGCGAAGGGCAGCGGACAGGTCCCATCGAGGGCCACGAGCGACACATTGGTTGCCTCGGCCATTGCCAGCCGTTCGCGCATGGCCCGCAACCGTGCTTCGTGGAAATCCGATGCCACCACGCGTCCCTGCTCCCCAACCAGATTCGCGAGGGCCACGGTCTTGCCGCCCGGAGCGGCGCAAAGGTCAAGCACGGAATCGCCCGGCTTTGCGCCGGCCAGCAATGGAATCATCTGCGACGCTTCGTCTTGCATGCCGATCCAGCCGTCGCGAAAAGCTCTGCTCCCGGCGACATTTCCACGCCGCACGACGATCGCCTCGCGCAGCAAGCGCCCAGGCTCGAAGCTAATCCCTGACTCGTCGAGAGACCGAATGGCGTCTTCGCGTCGCGCGGAACTGAGAAACACGCATCCATGTTCCGGCATTTGATTGTTGGCCTCAAGCAGCGCAATGGTTTGTTCTTCGCCGAACTTGCGTAGCCAGCGTTCCACGAGCCACGTGGGATGCGAATGCGAAATTGCCAGAGCTTCTGTAGCTCCATTTTCGGCCGGCACAAATTGGGCCGCCGGCTGCTCTTTTTCAGCGGCCGCGCGTCTCAACGCGGCATTCACCAGGGGAGCCGCGGATTTTTTCCGTGCGCGCTTTACCATCTCGACCGATTCGCTCACTGCGGCGCGCGCCGGTATCCGCGTCAGGTGTCGCAACTGGTAAATCCCTAGGCGTAAGACAACCAGCACTTCGCGGTCGAGCATCGGCGTTTTCCGGCCCGTGTATCGCTCGATGAAGAAGTCGAGCAGCCGCTGCCAGCGCAGTGTCCCCATCACAAGTTCCGTGGCGAGCGCTGCTTCGCGTGCGTCTAGGCTCGCATCCAGCCGCGAGTGCAGCAGTTCGGATGCATAGGCTGCCTCGGTTTCTACGCTGAGCAGGATTGAATAGGCCAGCGCCCTGGCGGAAGGTTTCGAGGGGGGACGCGCAACTTGCTTACGAGGTGAAGCGGTCATTGGTCGTGAGCCGGGCGCCATTTGCAAATTCTGTGGCTGTAACGCGCTTGCGGCCTTCCAGGCGCACGAATTCAAGCTGCAGCCAGGTGCTTTGCCCGCACGCGACGAGAATTTTCTGGCCTTTCTGCACAATCGTTCCACATTGCGCCTGCGCTGCCGTGGAATCGCTGTCGCCCGGTTTTCCCCAGATGTGACACGAGCGCCCGTGAAATTTCGTGTACGTGCCGGGCCATGGATCGAATGCTCGCATGCGATTGTAAATCGCTGATGCAGGCTGCGCCCAATCGATCAGACCTTCTTCTTTTTTCAGCGGCGGCGCCAGGGTCGCCAGTGAGTTGTCTTGCGGTTTCGGCGTGATCTCGCCTCGTTCCAGTTTTCGCAGCGTGTCGAGCACCATCGGCGCCCCTATGTTGCTCATGCGAACCAGTAGCTCTGTCGCAGTCTCGTCAGCGCCAATATTGACCGGGAGGTGTTCGAGAATCGGCCCCGTGTCGAGCCCTGCGTCGATTCGCATGATTGTAAGGCCTGTCTGTCGCTCGCCGTTGAGGATCGCCCGTTGCACCGGCGCAGCGCCGCGATACTTTGGCAACAGGGAGCCGTGCAGATTGATCCAGCCGAGTCGTGGAATATCGAGCAAGACGCGAGGAATAATTTGGCCATAGGCAATAATGATCACAGCGTCCGGTTTGATTTGCGTGATCAGTTCCGTCGTGGCCTCCGAGCGCATTTTTCCCGGCTGGTGGACCGGAATTTCGGCCTGCAAAGCCCATTGCTTGATGGGTGATTGCGCTGCCTCATGGCCGCGGCCGCGCGGGCGGTCAGGTTGCGTGAACACGGCTTCCACGGAGAAGTGCGATTCCTTCAAGAGGAGCTGAAGCGTGGGCAATCCGAATGCGGGAGTGCCGCAGAAAATGATGCGCAGCGGCACGATGCCTTTACCACTCCCCGGCCTTGGTCAATTTGCGAATTTTTCTCCGGATCAGGTCGCGCTTGAGCATGCTCAGGTGCGTCAAAAACAGAATGCCGTGCAAGTGATCGATTTCATGGCAGAAGGCCCGCGCCAGCAACCCTTCGCCCTTCATTTCATATTCTTTTCCGGTTACGTCTTGCGCGCGCACGGTAACGTAGGCGGGACGAAGCACGTTCCCGCGAAAACCGGGAACCGAGAGACAGCCCTCCTCTTCGCGTTGCTCGCCTTCGGAGTGAATGATCACCGGATTGGCCAGCACAAGTTTGGCTTCAGGATTTTTCCCCGACGTAACGTCGATGACAGAAAGATTTAAGCTCAAGCCGATCTGCGGCGCGGCCAATCCGACGCCGCGCGCGGCATACATCGACTCGAACATGTCTTCAGTCAGCTTCGCCAGCTCGGCGTCGAATTTCTCCACGAACCTTGTTGGCTGCTCAAGCACGGCCGCGCCGTATTTCACAATGGGAAGCATCGTCATTTCCTATTCTAGAACTCGTCCAGTTGTTTTTGATAGTTTTGAAAATTCCGGCGAGTCTCGTCCACTGAATCGCCGCCAAATTTTTCCAGAAACGCTTCCGCCAGCACGAACGCCACCATCGCCTCTCCCACCACGCCGGCTGCGGGTACCACGCAAATATCAGACCGCTCGTACGCTGCCTTGATGTGTTCCTTGGTTTTCAAGTCCGCCGAGCCCAGCGCCCGCCGCAACGTGGAAATCGGCTTCAAGTAGCCCCGCACAACCACATCTTCCCCATTGGTGATTCCGCCTTCGATTCCTCCGGCGCGATTCGAGCTTCGCTGAAATCGCTTGCGCTGTTCATCATAGCGGATTTCGTCCTGCACTTCCGAGCCGTAAGAAGTCGCGTTCCGAATCCCCGTTCCGATTTCAACGCCCTTTACAGCCTGTATCGACATCACCGCTCGGGCCAGCTGGCCATCGAGCTTCTCATCCCACTGCGCATGGCTGCCAAGCCCTGGTGGCGCGCCGTGGGCCACCACTTCGAAAATGCCGCCCACGGAGTCTCCGGCGCGAAGCGCCTGATCGACTTCTGCCTTCATCTGCAATTCTGCTTGTTCATCCGCGCAGCGAAGCGGCGACTCCAGATTCGCGCACGTACGTTCGATTTCGTCCCACGCAACTGCTCGCGTCACTTGCGCGTGTCCCACCGCAATCACATGGCTGAGCACTGAAATGCCGAATTCGCGCAGAAGCAGCTTAGCCATCGCGCCCGCTGCCGTTCGTGCCGCTGTTTCCCGCGCGGAGGCGCGTTCCAGCACGTACCGCGCATCGTGAAAATTGAATTTCAGCGCGCCTGCCAAGTCCGCGTGCCCCGGGCGCGGCGACGTCAGCCGCCGCTGGGCGTCTTCCGCGCCATCGGTGTCTTCCACCGGCAGCGCCTTCTCCCAAGTTTTCCAGTCGCGATTCTCGATGCGGATGGCGATTGGTGCTCCGATCGTTTTCCCGTGGCGTACGCCCGCCAGAAAATCCGCCTGATCCTTTTCAATTTTCTGCCTGCCCCCGCGTCCGTAGCCGAGTTGGCGGCGATGCAGCTCCCGATTTACGAACTCCGCCTCCACGGCCACACCTGCGGGAATGCCGGAAATCCAGCTAATGAGCGCCTGGCCGTGAGATTCGCCCGCTGTGACAAATCGCAGCATGTTCTGGTTATGATTCCGTTCGAGAGCGCATGATTTTACCGAACGCGCCGCTGTAATGCCAGCAATGATGGCAAAATACCGATTGTCCCGGCTTGACGTTCCCAATGGCCGAAGTTACGCTGTCGAGGCGCTCGCACGATGTCAACGCTCACTTCCAAGACACCGGAGCTTTCCACACCCTCTCTATTGCGGTTGCTTAACAGGGTTCTGAAGCGTCAGATTCAGATCCTTCAGGAATACTCCTATCTCGTCGGCGACACCTTCGCAAAAATATTCACGCCGCCGCATTACTTTAGCGATGTGCTCGAACAGATGGATCTCATCGGCGTGGGCTCTCTGCCCATGATTTTGTTGACAGGTTTCTTTATAGGCAGTGTCATGGTTCTCAATACAGCCTCCCAATTTCAGCGCTTTGGAGCAGTTTCGCTCACCGGTGAGATTGTCGCGCTGGGCCTGGTTCGCGAGTTGGGCCCGGTGATTGCTGGTCTTTTGGTGACCGGCCGCAACGGATCGGCCATTGCCTCGGAACTTGGCTCGATGGTTGTCACCGAGCAGGTAGACGCCATGCGCGCCCTTGGTACAGACCCCGTTCGCAAGCTTGTGGTACCCCGCGTCTTAGCGACCTTGATCGTCCTCCCATTGCTTACCGCCATCGCCGATTTGATAGGTCTGCTCGGCGCGTTCATCGTTTCGCGCTTCACGCTCGCGCAGACCGCTTCCCAATTCTGGCATCAAGCCATCCAGTCCCTGGCCTTCGGTGACCTCATCCAGGGAATCGTCAAGCCGGTCATTTTCGCTTTAATTATCTCCACAATAGGCTGTTTTTATGGTTTGCGCACAACGGGCGGAACGCAGGGCGTTGGCCGCTCAACAATCTCCGCCGTGGTGGTGGCTTCCATTACGCTGATTGTGGTGGATGTCTTCCTGAGCAAACTTCTGCTCTACTACCTTGCTTCCTGATTTTTGTGCCTTTCCTGTAAGGCAATTCGTGCTTTTTATCTATAATAATCTTTCAGTTGGCTTGGTTGACTAGAATGTCCGTGCCTGCGACCCAAAAAATCGTGCCTGGCGAGCCGCTGATACGGTTCGAAAACGTGAGGATTGCCTTCGGTGACTCCGAAGTGCTGCGTAGTATCACTTTCGAAGTTGAATCCGGCGAAACCAAAGTCATTTTAGGTGAAAGCGGTTCCGGAAAAACCGTCCTTCTCAAGCTAGCCGCCGGTCTCCTGCGCCCGAACTCTGGCCGCGTAATCATCATGGGCCATGATCTCGTGGATATGAAGGAAGTCGACCTGCTCGATTTCCGCCGTCATCTCGGATTCGTCTTTCAAGAGGGCGCGCTATTCGATTCGTTGAGCGTCGCGGATAATGTTTCCTTCCGTCTTCGCGAGGAATCGGCCACTCTCGAGGAAATTGAATCGCGCGTGCGCGAATCGTTGCGTTTCGTGGAAATGGAACAGGCGTATGATAAATTTCCGGCCGAGCTTTCCGGCGGGATGCGCCGCCGAGTGTCCATTGCTCGCGCGCTGATCGATCAGCCGCCCATCGTCTATTACGATTCTCCCACCGCCGGCCTCGATCCGGTCACCAGCCAGACCATCATTACTCTCATTCTTCGCCTTCGCGATTTGAGTGGTGTTACCTCGCTTCTCGCTACGCATCGCCTGCAAGATGCTTTTGGTCTTGCCAATTTTGTGTTTGACCGCAAGACCAACCGCGTTGTCCCCGTTTGGGAGGATGGCCTCGGCCGGCATTTCGCTTTGACCAAGGTCTTGGTGATTCGGGAGGGCGAAGTTTATTTTCAGGGAGAAACGACCGAATTGTTGAAATCCGACGATCCATATCTGCGTCAGTTCTTGGAATGAATCATCACGCATCGGCCTTGCATCTCGAAGATGTGGCCCCGAAGACAGCTTGAACTCGCTTGAGGCATGAGAGGAGAACGAGATGGCGATACGAAAGCAAGTCACCTGGGAAGAACTCCGCGTGGGGGTCTTCGTCTTAATAGGACTGTTCATTGTCGCGGCGGCGATCTTTTACGTCACCGGGACGACTGGCTGGGGCGCCAAATACAATTTGAAAACGTATTTCCCGAACGTCGACACCCTGCAGCAGGGTGCAATCGTCGCTTTGGATGGTGTCACCATCGGCAACGTCCAAAACATGAAAATCAATCGCGGTTCCGCGAATCATGAGCAGAGCGTCGAAGTCGACATGCGCATCGAAAAACAATATCAGGATTTGGTCCGTACAACTTCCAAGGCCTCGATCCTCACTCAGGGTGTTCTCGGAAATGAATATGTCGAAATATCGCGCGGCTATACCGGTGATCTAATCCCCAACAACGGCATTGTGGCGGGCATTCCCGTCCAGAGCATGTCCTCCATCGTCGCTAGCAGCTCACAGCTCGAAGACAAGCTTAACGCTATCATGTCGCAAGTCGGCGACGTCGTCGGCGCCATCCACAACGGTCAAGGGACCATCGGCAAATTCGTTTACAACCCGTCTGTTTTCGATCGCCTGAACGCCGTGGCTTCTCAAGCGCAATCCCTGGTCGCGGATGTAAAGGCTGGCAAGGGCTCAATAGGCAAAGTCTTGGTGTCGGATGATCTGTACAACAAACTTGACGCTAGCGCCACTCACCTCGAATCCATGACCGCAGCCGTGCAATCTCAGCAAGGCAGTCTCGGTAAACTCGTCTACGACCGCGCATTTTACGACAAGGCAGACGCCTTCCTGACGAATACGAATGCGCTCGTTGCGGGAGTCCGCCAAGGGCAGGGAACAGTCGGAAAGCTTTTCACCGACGATTCGGTCTTCGCGAATCTTCGCGACGCATCTTCAAACATCAAGGACGTTACCGGCAAGATGAATAATGGGCAGGGAACCTTCGGGAAATTTTTCACCGATCAGCAGCTCTACGACAACATGACGGGGCTCACCGGAGATATGCGCCTGCTGGTCGGAGATTTTCGCCGCGATCCTAAGAAGTTCCTGCACATCCGGTTGAATATCTTCTAGATCGTGGATGACCTGAGGCGCCGCACGCTCAGCGCAGGGCCGCGTTGAAATTGTGCAGTGCGCTGCGTAGTGAAAGCCGTCGAACTCGCCGGCAACTGGTGTTGAAGCACGCGCCGCCCACCGCCGCCGCGTGCTCTACGAGCGCCATGCGTTTGCCGAAATATGCCGCCCGCGCTCCTTTTTCTCCCGCCGCCCCGAGCCGATCACGACCAGGTCAGCATCACTCCAATACGTTCACTTGCTCTTGACGTTATCCGTCGATGAAATGAACGCCGCGGCATTGTCGTGCAACTGCTTCAGTGAAGGTTCGTGGGCGTAGACCATGTGTCCGGACTGGTAGAACCTGAATTCGATGTTCTTCACCAGGTCCGCGGGAATCTGCAAATGCTGCATTTCGTATATGCCTTCGAAGAACGGCGTGGCCAGATCGTAGTAGCCTGCGTTCAGGAGCACTTTCAAGTTGGGGTTGTACTTCATCGCCTCGGACAAATCGATCATCACGTTCGGCGTTGACGGATTTCCGTGGTGCGTCATATCCCAAGTTCCGGTGTTAATCTCCGGCTTATATGTTTTGTCTTCGCCGAACTTCAGATCCTTGCGCACGTAGTCATTGAATGCGGATACATACGCGGAGCCGATGGACGCGGACTGCGGGTCGTATTCTGCTTCCTTGCTCAGCGGGTCCATAGCCGGTCCGGAGAAGCGCGTGTCGAGCCGCCCCGTGGTCAAGTTCTCCTGGTCCTGCAAGTTTTTCTCGAATTCTCCGCCGCTGATGCGCAGGTCGGCTTTCAGGATGTAATCGACAGGCAGGCCGGTGTATTCGTGCAGTTTCGCGGCTATCGCCTGGCGCTGTTCGGTGGGCAGCGAGGTTCCCGCCTCGAGGGCCAGCGCGTAATCGTTCATGGAGAAGTGCTCGACTTCCTTCAGGAATCCCTCCAGATCCGCGGGCTGGCTCGGCAATTTATGGTGATACCAAGCGGTCGCGGCATAGGTTGGCAGCGCGAGCTCGTATGGCAAATCGATACCGGGATTGCCCTCAGGGCCATCGACGCTGTTATCGAAGTTCAATATCTGCGAGAGCAGCATGATGCCATTGAAGTCGACGTCGTATTCGCCTTCCAACATGGCGGACAGCACGGCAGACCGCGTGGTGCCATAGCTTTCGCCAAACAAATACTTCGGCGAATTCCAGCGTCCGTACTTGGCCAGAAACTGCGTGATGAATTCGGCAAAAGCGTGGGCATCCTGATCGACTCCGTAAAATGCCTTTTCCTTATTCGGGCCAGCGATGCGGCTGAAACCCGTACCGGGCGCGTCGATGAAGACCAGGTCGCTCGCGTCGAGGAGGCTGAAGTCGTTATTCACGAGCGGATAGGGCGCCGCGGGCGTGTGCGTATCGTCGGCGGTGACCACGCGGCGTGGCCCAAACGCGCCCATGTGCAGCCACACCGTCGACGAGCCGGGGCCGCCGTTGTAGAGGAACGTCACCGGGCGCGACGAGGGGTCTGCGCCGGCCTTGAAATACGCCACGTAGAACATGCTGGCCTCGACGGGCGGGTTCTTATCGTCCTTGGGCGCATCTTGCGGGACGTCGTCCCAGCCCTGCGGATGCACAACGAGCGTGCCAGCGTAGGCGTCGTAATTGATCACCTTTCCTTCCACGGTGACCGAGCCGCTGGTTTTCTGCTGTTCGACCTTGAACTCGTCGGAACTGGCCGGAACGGCTGGTGTGGCCGCAGCGGCAGCAGGAGCTGCGGCTTCTTTTGACTGTGCGGCCGCGACGAACGGCAGGGCCGGGATTGCGATTGCCAAAGCGGCGAACCAGAAAATGAACTTGCGCATTAAGCGTCTCCGATCTTTCGTTAGGCGAACGTGTTATGCGAACCGTCATGCAAAGTCTGTTCTGCGACCTCATGTCACCGGAACCATGCCAATCAAAACGTTGTTGGGCAACAATTTGTTCCATTTTTTCGATTTTCGAGCGACGGAGCGTACATCGGGCGCTCGCGGAATGCAATGTTTCTTGCGATCCAACCACAAAAAAAGAAAGCGCGTGCAATGCTGCTGTGCGGGCGTGGGAAAGCTGTTCGGAAATGGACGGTCATTTTTTCTGAAAGCAGAAATTTCCGCGAACTGTGTGCTGTTGCCGAGGACCTCGATATCGGCTTTGCTGGCCGTTTCAATGTAATGTACGGATGGTCGCCCTTGAAAAGCGGCTCGATTGGATCGCCGGGCGAGCCTGCCGCGTTTTGGCGGATTTGTGGGGCGATACCTTCGCATGGCGCGATATTCGGCGTCTGAGCCGCGCTTATTGCTGCCACGACGAGTAGTCCAAATGAAATTGCCAGAATGGCGAATCGCCGCATGTTGCCCTCTGTCGCAGATGTTCGCTCTTGCCGCGCTGCGCCGCAAGAAGCGCCGCGAGAAGCGCGCGCGTCAGGCGTTGCGGAAAAAACATCATGAAGCCGAAGTCCATGTGAGCCTGATTGTGGCAATGGAAAAGGGTGGACGGGATGGTTTACGGCAAGTTGTTGGCGAAAGTGGGGAAGAGGACTAATATGTGCGCCGCGTGTTGGCGGTCGAGTCGGGGCGAACGACTTGTGTCCGGAAGGGAAGCGAGGATTCATGAGCACAATGCGAAGAGTACGGTGCACGAGCGCTGCATGGAGCAGGGTTCCGCTGATGGCTGCTGCGGTTGCGGCGTGTTTTTTGCTGGCGGGGATAAGCGTGGCAG
The DNA here is from genome assembly GCA_049787175.1 of Candidatus Acidiferrales bacterium. Classification (GTDB taxonomy): domain Bacteria; phylum Acidobacteriota; class Terriglobia; order Acidiferrales; family UBA7541; genus DAHUXN01. The sequence goes on from JBAQYT010000094.1 coordinate 17,272, forward strand.
GCACGCTGCCGAAACAGCCTCGCGAACATCTTTCAGGTAAGGTTTCAGTGCCGGTTCCGGCGCGGGTTCAAGCACGGGCAATGCGGAAGGATGGGCGCAGCGCGTTTGAGGTGACGTCGCAGCTCGGGCGCAAGCTCTATGCGCAGCCGGATGACGAATCGGTGATCGCGGCACGGAAGAAGCTGGCTGCGGACTCGAAAAACGTGAGCTTGGTTCTGGCGCTTTCGCAGGCTCAGGCGGGCAGACGGCAGTACCGCGAAGCCGTCGAGACGTGCACAAGAGGACTGACGTTCGCTCCCAGGAGCGCCGACCTGTATATTGAGAGAGGGCACAGAGAACTGGGCTTGCGCGAGTTCCGCATCGCCGGGCGGGACCTGGCGCATGCCGCCGCGCTCGACCCGACGAAACTGGATGCTTTTTATCATTTGGGGCTCTCGCACTATTTTCAGGGGCAATTCAGCGCTGCTGCGGCGTCTTTCGGGAAAGCGCTGGAGCTGGCGAAAAGTAACGACAGTGTGATCGATTGCTCGAATTGGCTGTATGTTTCGCTGCGGCGGGCGGGTGAGCCGCAGCAAGCGGCGCAAGCCCTGAAGAGGATTACTCCGGACATGAAAAATACCGAGCCGCATTTGCTCTTCTACTTGCGGCTGTTGCGCTTTTACCAGGGCTCGCTGACGGAGAAGGCGCTGTTGCCGCCGAAGCCCGCGGATCCGAACGACACGGAGGCCGAGCTGTCTTTCGATACGGTGACCTACGGCGTGGGGAATTGGCATCTATACAACAATCACGACGCGAAGCGCGCGGCGGAGCTGTTCCGCCAAGTGGTGACCGGCAATGCTTGGAATGCGTGGGGATTTGTCGGTTCGGAAACGGACCTGAATCGCTTGGCGGGGCCGCGCACACCACATCGATAGCAGTGTATAATCCCGTCGTTGCTGAGCCGGAGTGGTGGAATGGCAGACGCAGCGGACTCAAAATCCGCCGACCGCAAGGTCATGGGGGTTCAAGTCCCTCCTCCGGCACCAAATTCCTCGATTTTTTTGATTCTGGCCGCAAGCGTAAACCACCGTACCATTCGATTCCAGCCTATGTACCATTGCCCCCTACTGCGGGCACCAGTACTCTGGGACTTCATGGATCCCATACTGTCGCCGTCGCCATCGCGCATCAGAGCCCGCCGCAGGAGCAAGCGCCTCCGCCTCGTAGTTCCGGTTGACGTCATCGGTTTTGAAGGCGAAACCGAGCTGTTCCGCGAAGCCGCGCATATGCACTGCGTGAGCGCCCACGGAGGGCTGGTGGTGATGGCTGCCAGCGTCGCCATCGGGCAAGTGCTTCAACTGGTCAACCGAAACACGCGGGAGCGCCAGGATTGCCGCGTGGTGCACGTCGAAAACGCCGAGAACAGCAAGTGGGCCGCCGGCGTCGAGTTCCTGCAGCCTGCGGGCAATTTCTGGCAAATTTCGTTCCCGCCGCTGCATCCCTTCGCCCAGGATGCTCGCAATTGATTGTTCGCCGGAGCTCGGTTCCCCCCTGCAACTATTGCCGTAGTAGTAATCACGGCTAGTGCGAACCTGAACACATTTCTTCGGAAGTACTATTCAGTTTTTTTCGCGCTCATGCTCAAATCTGCCTAGGCATGGACAGCGCCCCTTCATCGACAGCTTCTGAGGGCCTTCGCGATCATTCGCAGCTCAATGACCCGTTGCTCGAGCGCTCGGCCGAAATCCGCAAGGGTCTCGAGCACCTTGATCGCAAGCAGTGGTGGATGTGGTCGTCGGCGGTACTCATCATTCTTTTGCTGACCATTGGCATGGCCTCGTTCGCTTTCCCGTCGCTCCTGCGCTTGGGTGAGGGCACTTATTCTTTCTTTGTATCGCAAGCCATCCGCGGCCTTATCGGTCTAGTCTTGCTCTTCAGCCTCTACACGATTTATCAGCAGCACTTGATCAACCGTATTCGTGGCCAGCTCGCCGACCAGATGGATTCGGTGGCCAGGGTGGAAATTCTCACCCAGGAAGTCTACAAGCTCGCCGTGCTGGATCCGCTCACCAGCCTGCACAATCGACGCGCCGGCGAACAGAGACTGGTCGAGGAAATCGCTCGCTCGCGCCGCCACGTTCGCCCGCTCACGCTCATTCTCTTGGATATCGACAATCTCAAGCAGTGCAACGATCAATTCGGCCATGAAGCTGGCGACAACATGCTGCGCTGCTTTTCCGAGCGGCTGCGGCGCGCCATTCGCGGCTCGGACATGGCCGTCCGCCTCGGCGGCGACGAGTTCATGGTTATTCTTCCGGAATGCCGCGCCGAGGAAGTGCGCCACGTCATTGGACGTCTCGAAGGCTTGCAAATCGACTGTGCCGCGAAAAAGATCGACGTCACCTTTGCCTGCGGCTGGGCCGATTATCAGCCCGGTGAATCCGCGCAGGAACTCCTGAAGCGCGCCGATGACGCTCTTTACGCCGACAAGCGCTCCAGCAAAGAGCGCGGCTCGAAGCGTTTTGCTTTCCCCGTCCCCGTTCCGGCCCGCTAAGACGGCTCCAGCGTCCAGTTTCCCGCTCCCCTCCCGCCTCGAAACCTCTATTGCATTCCAATAGGAAGATTGCTGTCCAGTTTCTTTGGCGCGCTCGCCCAGGACGCCAAAAGCCGCCAATTCATTACTGTTGATTGTTTGGTTACGATTTCGAAAACCGGACAGAAAGTTCTTGCGCCTCGTTCTTGTTGCTGAGTAAGATAACGCCCCGAAGGAGTTTCCAAGTGCCAAAAGAGAAGCCCAAAGTAAATATCGGCGAAGTGATTCGGTCGTATCGCAACGATCGCGGACTTTCGCAAGGCGACATCGAGCGCCGCACCGGGCTTCTGCGCTGCTATCTTTCGCGCGTGGAAAACGGCCACACCGTCCCTTCCCTGGAGACCCTGGCGAAAATAGCGGAAGCCATGGAAATCAGCCTGGCCGATTTTTTCCCTAGCGCGGATACGCCTCAGGATCGCGAAACGAAGAAAATGCTGGGTGAGCTTTCCGAGGAAGAGATTCGCTTTCTTGCCGACATTAAAAAATACAGCACCACGCTGACCGATGAAGACAAAAAGCTTG
>JBAQYT010000098.1:0-30408 GCA_049787175.1 Candidatus Acidiferrales bacterium
GAGGGCGGAACTGCCGTGGCGCCGGCCGGTCAGCCGCTGGACGCTGAAATTCGAATTGTCAGCCCGGATTATTTCCGCGCGTTGCGGATTCCGCTGATCGGCGGGCGGGAATTCACTGCGGCCGACAATGCGAACGGCGCGCCCGTTGTGGTGATCAATCAGACGATGGCAAGAATGTTTTGGCCCGGCAAAGATCCCATCGGGCAACAGGTCTGGATCGGCAAGGGGTTGGGTCCGGCGCTGAGCGAGCCCGCGCCGAGGCGGGTTATCGGAATCGTCGGTGACGTCCGGGAATCGGCGCTGGGCGACATGCCCGGTCAGGGGATGTTCATCCCTTACACACAAACAAAGTGGAACACGTCGGCCTCGTTTCTGCTGCGCACGCGCGCCGCCGCGGCGGTTTCTCTTCCGGCGATTCGCAGCGCATTGCACGATGTGGATCCCGGCGAGCCGCTCGAACATGTGGAGAGCATGGAGCAAGTGGTTTCGGGCTCGCTGAACGACTGGCGTTTCCACGCGATTTTGCTCGGAATTTTCGGGGCGCTGGCGCTGGTGATTGCGGCCGTCGGCGTCTACGGCGTGATTTCCTATTCCGTCACGCAGCGGACACATGAGATTGGCGTTCGCATGGCTCTGGGCGCAGAGCGGGGCAACATTCTGCTACTGGTGATTGGGCAAGGGCTGGCGCTCGCGGGCATTGGGGTTGTTGTCGGCGTTGCAGCGGCGCTTGGCCTGACGCGATTGATGACCAGCCTGCTTTATGGCGTGAGCGCGACCGATCCGCTGACCTTCGCCGGAGTGGCGATCTTGCTGCTCGTCGTGGCGCTGCTGGCCTGTTATGTGCCCGCACGGCGTGCGATGCGGGTCGATCCCATGGTGGCCCTGAGATACGAGTAGTTGTAGCGCCCACCTTTAGGTGGGCAAGTGGCAACTCGGGGTATCGGAGAAGAAAGATCGTGAACTGGCTCGGTGAATTTGGCCGGCGGCTGGCCATGGTGGTCCGCCGCAAACAATTTGACCAAGAGATAGATGACGAGATTCGTCTGCATCTGGAGCTGCGCGAAAAGGAACATGCGGAAAATGGATTTTTGGCCGAGGAGGCCCATATGAACGCGCGAAAGAATTTCGGGAATGCATTGGCGCTGCGCGAGGCGAGCCACGATTCGTGGGGGTGGGCGTGGCTCGAGCATTTATCGCAGGATTTGCGCTTCGCGTTCCGGATGTTCGCGAAAAATCCTGGATTCACGGCGATTGCGATCCTCACGCTCGCCCTCGGCATCGGCGCCAACACCGCGATTTTTTCGTTTGTGTACGGAGTGCTGCTCGCGCCGCTGCCGTACCAAAATGCTTCCCAGCTGATCGCACTGAACGAAACGACGCCGAGAGTGGGCAACGTCAGCGTATCGTACCCGAATTTCCAGGATTGGAGGACGCAGAGCCACGCGTTTTCGCAGATGGCTTATGTCCAGGAAATGAGTTTCAATCTTGCGGGCGCAGGCGTGAGCCAGCCGGAAAATATCACTGGCAATGCCGTGACGCCGAACTTTCTGTCGATGATGGGCGTGCGGCCGTTGCTGGGTCGCGATTTCGATCCATCGGAAGAAAAGGCCGGCACCGCGCCGGTGGTGTTGCTGAGCTATCCGCTTTGGCAGTCGCATTTTGGCGCGGATCGTAACGTGCTTGGCCGCACGATTACCCTCGACGGCCGCAGCTTCACGATTGTCGGCGTGCTGCCGGCCGATTACCGCTGGCTGGGCAAGATTGACCTGATGCTGCCGATCGGCATCTGGGCAACGAACAATTCTGACGCAACGGAGAGGGGCGCGCGGGGCGACAGCACGGTTGTCGGCCGTCTGGCGCCCGGCGTCACTCTGTCGCAGGCGCGCGCGGAAATGGTGGGAATCGCCGCGGTCTTGGCGAAGGAATATCCGGGCGACAATGACCAGTTCGGCGTTGCGCTGCAATCGATTCGCGATGCGTACGTGAGCGGCACACGCCAGGCGATCTTGATTCTGCTCGGCGCGGTGATGTTTGTACTGCTGATCGCGTGCGCGAACGTGGCGAATCTGTTTTTGGTTCGCGGGGCGGCGCGAACGAAGGAAATTGCCTTGCGCATCGCTTTCGGTGCGAGCCGCGGCCGCATCGTTCGTCAGATGCTTACCGAGAGCTTTGTCCTCGCGTTCTTCGGCGGAATTTTGGGCCTCGCCTTAGCGATTGGAGGAATCCACGGAATGACGGGCCTGATTCCGACGGGCACGCTCGCGGGCGCCAGCGTGAATTTGAACGGAGCGGTGCTGCTGTTTACGGCAGGCGTGGTGGTGCTGGCTGCATTTATCTTCGGACTGGTCCCTGCGGCACATTCGACCAAGCAGGATGTGCAATCCGAACTGAAAGAAGGCGGGAGAACGGCGAGCGCCAGCGCGGCGCAGAATCGGTTGCGCGGCGTGCTAGCCATTGCCGAGATTTCGCTGGCGTTGATCCTTTTGGCCGGCGCGGGACTGATGATGAAAAGCTTGTACAACCTGATGAGTGTAAATCCCGGATTCCGGCCGGAGCGCGTGCTGACCATGGAGATGTATCTGAGCGCGCAGCGATATTCGAAGGATCCGGCGGTTCTCAATTTCTGGCAGCAGGTGCTCGACCGTGTGCGCGCGCTGCCGGGCGTGCAGAGCGTGGCTGTCGGGACCAATATTCCGCTGACGGGCAACCACTCGCGCACGGACATCACCATCGAAGGCATGGCGCTGCCCAAACCAGGAAGTTTTCCGCATCCGGATATTCACACGGTCAGTGCGGATTACGTCAGCACGCTGGGAATGGCGCTGGTGCGGGGCAGAACATTCACGGAGGCAGACAACGAACACGCGCCGCTGGTGGCGATCGTGAATGCCAAACTCGCGCGGCAATTTTGGCCGAACAGCGATCCGATCGGCAAACGATTCATGTGGGGACGTTTCAAGCCCGATTCCAAGACTCCGCCGAAGTGGATCACTGTGGTAGGCGTCGTCGGCGACACGAAGCTTTACGGATTGGCGAATCCCGCGCGGCTCGAAGTGTACGAGCCGTTCCGGCAAGATGCTAACAATGACATGGATCTGGTTGTGAAATCGCGGCTAGACCCGGCCGCGCTGACCTCCGAGGTTCGCGGCGCCGTGGCTTCGATCGACAAAGATGAGCCGATCTTCGCAATTTCCACAATGAATCAGCTACGAACTGATTCCGTCAGCACGCAGAGACTTACACTGGTGCTGCTGGGACTCTTCAGCGGGCTCGCGCTGGTGCTGGCGGCGATTGGAATTTACGGCGTGATTTCGTATTCGGTGGCGCAGCGCACGCACGAGATTGGGATCCGCATGGCGCTGGGCGCGCAGCGTCAAGATGTGTTGCGCATGGTGCTGGGCCAGGGCGGAAAAATCGCGCTGGCCGGAATTGGAATTGGAATTGTGGCCGCATTTGGTCTGACGCGGCTGATGTCCAGCTTGCTTTTTTCGGTGAGCTCCAGCGATCCGATGACGTTCGCGGGCGTTGCGATTTTGCTCGTGCTGGTGGCGATGCTGGCGTGCTACCTACCGGCGCGGCGTGCGATGCGCGTCGATCCCATGGTCGCCCTGCGGTACGAATAGCCGATCGCCGAGAGTTGAAAGCTAAGAGTTACCACCGAAAGCAGCCGACGCTTAGCGGATGCCGATCTTTTCGATGATGCGAATGACGTCCTTCTCGGCCACGTCATAGAGTTCGTGCTCGTCTTCCTGTTCGAGCCGCTCGCGCAAATATTCCGCGGCGATGAAGCTGGCCTCACGATCGGTAAGACCGCGCTTGGAACGATTGCGAAATTCAACGAATGCAGTGTGGATGAGGCCGAGCACAACGCCTTTTCCGTCGACATAAAATTTGCAGTCGATAGTGTCCGCGTGGCGCGTGGCGATGGCGTTCCACATATGCGAGAAGCGGACGCGGTAAACGATATCAGTCATCTTCGACGCGACTTCGAAAGGCTTGACGAAATCGCTCATCGCGCCTTGATTGGGGATGCGCGTAACCGTTGGTGTGCTCATCGCTTTTTCTTTCCTCGTTTCTCTAAGTTCTGGCCGGGAAGAATCTCAATTGGGCGTTACGGCACTACACCTGCGGCGCATAAACACCCGCGGAATGAATCTCCATAAGCCTCTCCGGATGCGCAAGGGGCGTGAACCCAGATTTTTGATACAACCCGTGCGCATCTCGCGTGACCAACAGCCAGCGCCGGAGGCCGCGCAATTCCGGATGGGCCATGATGCATTCCATCAGCCATTTCGCCAAGCCCTGTCCACGATATTTCGGAAGCACGAATACATCGGCCAAATAAGCAAACGTCGCGCAGTCGGAAATCACGCGCGCAAATCCGATCTGCGTTTTCCCGTGGAACAATCCAAAGCATAGAGAGTTTTGCATGGATTTTTCCACTGTGGCGCGAGGTATTCCGCTCGCCCAATACGATTCGCGGGCCAAGTAGCCGTGAATTACATCCAGATTCAGCCGATCGAAGGCGGTGGTGATGTGAAAATCGTCCTTCCGCCATTCGGTAGCGCGCACTGGTCCCATTTCTCTCCGCGCGGCGCTACTTGTGCCCAGCGACGGCGGCGTGCGCGTCGGCGTAACTGCGAATGGCCGCGCCCACACCCGCTCCGGCGGAAAGCCGGAAGCCCTGGTCGATCAAACACTTTTCAAAGGCGGCGAGAAAAAGCAGGACATTATTTTTCTGGCAGCCGTGGCCCATCAAACCCACGCGCAACAGCTTGCCTTTGAGCGGTCCGAAGCCTCCGCCGATCTCGATGTTGAATTCGTCGAGCAACTGATCGTGGAGCTTGGCGCCGCTTACGCCGGCGGGGACTTTCATTCCGGTGACGGTGACTTGACGGTCCTTGGGATTCTCGACGAACAGCTCGATGCCCATGGCTTCGAGGCCGGCGACGAGCGCGTCGCGGTTCTCGAGGTGGCGCGCCCAGCGGGCTTCGAGGCCTTCTTCCAGGACGATGCGCATGGCTTCGCGCAGAGCGAAGACGAGAGAAATGGGAGCGGTGTGATGATAGGTGCGCTCTTTGCCCCAGTAATTCATGGTGGTGGTCAAATCGAAATACCAGCTCTGGACGGGCGTTTTTCGCGCGCGCAAAACTTCCTCGGTGCGCGGGTTCACGGTGATGGGCGACATTCCCGGAGGGGCGCTGAGCGCTTTTTGCGAGCCGCTGAAGCAAATGTCGATTTGCGTCTTGTCGACGTTAATGGGCATGCCCGCAAGAGTGGAAACGGTATCGACGACGAGAAGAGCGCCCAGATCGTCGGCGACTTTGCGCATATTGTCGAGATTGGTGACGACAGAAGTGGAGCTTTCTCCATGAGTGACGCCGAGGATTTTGATTTTTTTGCCTTTGCCCGCGCGGCGGACATCTTCGGGATCGCACGCTTTGCCGTAGGGCGCTTCGACGCGAATGATTTTCGCGGGAGTGCGCTCGGCGATGATGGCCATGCGCTCGCTGAACGCGCCGTTGACGCAGATGATGGCTTCGTCGCCGGCTTCGAGAGGATTCAGCACGGCGGCTTCGATTCCGCCGGAACCGGAGGCGGAGATAGGAAACGTCAAGCGATTTTGCGTCTGAAAAACCTGGCGGAGCAAAATCTGGACGTCGCCCATCATTTCGAGGAACCACGGGTCGAGGTGGCCGACGATGGGCGTGGCCATGGCGCGGTAGACGCGCGGGTCAATCATCGAAGGACCAGGGGTCAGCATCAAGCGATTCGGGGGAAGCAGTTCACCAATGGGCGAGGTCATTTCGTATCCTTAGCTGCGCTTGCTTGCCTGTGAATGATTGCGTCTGTGGCCGGGAGCCGTGCGGTTCATGGGCAGGCAGGCGCTTTGAGATTCATTCGGCGCCCGGTCGCAAAGCAGTAGTCTCTCCAATTTAGGGTGCTGGGGTCAACATCCAAAATGGCCGTGAAGAAAAACGGGATTTCAGTCCCGATTAGAAAATGTTTTCTCCTTTGTTTTGCGTGAGTTGCGAAGAACTGACTTGTGTTTTGTGTACCGATTAGAATTTTCAACGGATTTTCGCGGCTTTCTTGAAGAAAAAGAAAGGGTTAAGGCGCGGAGGCCTTGATTTGAGGCAAAAGCGCGATTGGTGGTCATCGGGGCTGATTCAAGGCTGCGAGTCATCGATCTGTTCTATTTATGACCTGGTTAACATTGTAGCATGAGTGTCAAGATGCCGGGTGCGCGGATGGCGTAACGGAAGTCTCGGTGCGCGCGGGAGAAACACGGAGACTTACGGCCCGTTGTCTCTCACGAAACAATCCGTACCGGCGTACCATTGCCGTCAACTACCAAAGTTTCTAACCTCGGGAGATGGAGGGAAACATTATGCGCGCTATTTTAATCGCTTGCGTAATTACACTGCTCCCATCATTCGCGGCTGCTCAGAGTGAGGCGGTGCAGTCCAAACCAGTAGAAGTTAAGTTGGTCTGCCGTTCGCTCATAGCGGGACAGAACAATTTTCTCGCTCCAGATGAAACTGTCGTGAACGGCATGGCCTGCCGTACGGAGACTGCAAAGCCGGCTCCTGTCGCCGTTGCGATAACCGCCGCGCCAGTCCCGACGAATGTGGTTGCCGTGGCCGCAGCTCCCGCGCCGGTAATCGAACCGAACAGCGTCTTCATTTCTCCGATGGATGGGTTTGAAGTTTACCTCGCGGCGGCGTTTCAGAAAAAGCATGTGCCTCTGGAAGTGGTTGGCGACGAAGACCACGCGGCATATGTGATCAAGGGAACAGCGGATGAGAAGAAAGCCGGATGGGCAAAGATCGTCCTGGGAGACGTTCACTCAGACAACGCTGCGAGCATTCAGATGATCGACCAGAAGAGCGGCGCAGTGATATTCGCTTATGCCGTCAACAAGAAGGACACTTGGCACGGCCAGCAGACAACGGCGGAGGCCTGCGCCAAACACTTGAAGGACCAGCTAGACAAGAGCCACTCGAAGTAAAGTCAGGCTTTTTTGCGGGGCCCGCGAGCGATGGTGACGCCCGCGGGTCCCTAATCCGCACGGCAAGCTGAGTCGCTATGAAGTCCGAAAGAGAACTTACCTGAACCCCAGCTGGAACGAAGGCCCGCAAATCTGCAATGTTCGCCTGATCATAATTTCTCGGTCACCTCGGCCTGCACGCGGGCGTTGCGAATTAATGGCGGGTGGTGCAGAGGCTGAATTCGCGGCGGTCGAGGAGGCGCATAAACTCGCCGGTGTCGAGCTGAACGGTAAGCTGCTGGCCACCCTTGAATTTCTGAACGGCGGTGACGACGCCGCGGCGCTGGGTGACGTTGTGGATGACGCGATCGCCGACCTGCATCTCGCGGGTGAAACCGGAACCGGAGTCGAAGGCCTTCTCCACCTTGTCCTGAAGAAACTTAAGCAACGCAGCCATGTGCGCTCTCCTCGGAATTCCCAAGTTCTTGGCAGGCCGGTAAGGGGGTCTGCCCACAGCATCGCGGAGGCGGGGAGTTTCGTCAATATCCGCGTGCGCGGAGTTGCCTACGATGAACTGGGTGAAACGTGGCGCACGCTCCGCGGGAGGTAACGCGTGGAGCGCACATTTCGAGGCAGTCCTATTGCTCAAAAGGAAGAGCGCGGTTATCGTGGAGGGCCAGAAAGACGGCCGGCGCAGGAATTCCGGGGAGAAAACCGAGTGGAAAAGCAGAGCGAAGGCGGGTCGGAACGGCGCGCGATGCGCCGCCATCCATTTGTTGCGCTGGCGGAACTGACCGGAGTGGGCAACAACCAGCGTGTGTCGGCGCAAACGACGCAACTGAGCGCGACGGGATGTTATCTGGGCGCGGCGAATCCGTATCCCGAGGGCTCATACATTCGCATACGCCTGATGAAGGACGGCGAAACGTTCGAAAGCGCCGCGCGCGTGCTGCACGTGCACGCGGAGTTTGGCATGGGCGTGATCTTCGAAAATGTACCGCCGGAGCAGCAGCGCGTGGTGGATTCCTGGCTGGCAAAATCGCAGAGTTGAGTTTGGTGATGTTCCTTCCTTGATGCTATTCAACGATTACATTCCTAGGGGCGAGCAAAATACTTCGCGCGGGTGAAGCGCGCGCTAGGTTGAAAATTATGCAGCGCCAGTCAAGGGAACGAGCTCGTAGTAATCGAACCGAATCCCGATGCCGCGGCGGCGGGCCCAGAAGCGGCCGCGCTTGTCAACACGGACAATACGGCCAACGCAGTGCCAAGCCCGTTCGGGCTTGCCACTGATCTCTTCGGGCATCGTGAATTGCATCTCCACGGCGGTGCCCATGGTGACAGGCAAAGACGTGGAGAGATAAACACCGCGGCGCGAGATGTTCAGCGATTGCGACTCCTCATGAGGGCCGGCGGGTTTTGACACGGGCCAGAAGGAAATGGGCAGATGAAGATCCATCCTCGGCGTGAAACGGCGGTCGTGCTTTTTCATAGTCATGGTTTATTCCAGTGGCCTGGGAGGGGTACTGCAGGCAGCAGTCGAATGTAGAAATGTTACTCTGATACCACTGTGATTAACAACCGGTTTTGCGAGTTTGTCTTGCCATTGAGTAACTGGCGTCAGCGGCCGGAGTTCATTGCGACGCGGGAACATAGATCTTGTTCGGCGCGAGCAATTTCACGCCGGAGAGTTCCGTGGCCACTTTGAGATCGTAGAATCCTGCTTTGGACACAGGCGCGGAACGGAAGGTCAGCAAATATTGCTGGCCAAGCATTCTTTGAAGGTCATCGAGGAAGGGGCGAAAAGAGACGGGCGTTTGGGTGCCTTGAGAGAAGGCGTAGCCGCCGGTGCCGGAAGTAAGTTCGCCCAGCGAGCCCTGCCCATTTAGGTTGAGGAATCCGTTTCTCGTTTCGCGGCCGGAGCTTACGAAAATGCTGAAAACCGTTATGCCGCTTTTTTGCGCGTTGCGGATGGCTTGTTGCAATCCGGGATTCTGGTCCGGCTCGGTTTGGGAGAAACCGTACGTGGGATCAATGCCATCACTGACCAGCAACACCACGCGGCGGCCGCTGCTCGCAGGCCATTCTTGAATCAAATCAGATAGCGCCCCGTAGATACTGGTGTTGCCAGCCGAAGGGCCGAAGGTGATATGGAGGGCTTTGGAGATTGCGGCGCGATCGGTGGTGAAGGACTGATCCATGCGAACGCTGCCATTCATGGCGTAAGCCAGAGCCACGGCGGCATCTGGCGGCAAGGCCTGAATGAATTGGGAAACGTCTTGGAATTGGGCGCCGAGGCGAGTGGTCGAATCCGAATCAATGAAAATCACCAGTTGCAAGGGTGAATTGGGGCGGTTTAGCGGAACAAGACTGACGACGGGCCGCGGCTTCCTGTCTTCGTGAACAGAGACATCTTGGGCAGCAAGCGCGGGCGCGGCGCCATTGCCGTGTTTGGCCTGGGCGGTGACGGTCACCTGGAGAGTGCCGGATGGCGCGGTTTGCGAATCCTGGGCGAAAAGCGAAGGAGCGCCACAGATTATCGCCAGAGCGAGAACAGCAGGTACGAGAACGAAAATTTTTCGGCTCACCATTAGCTCCAAAGAAGACATTGACCCTATTTCCTTGCTCATAATTTAGATGTGCCAGGCTGAGCTTTGGGTACCTCGGCGGCGTTCGACGTACAGTGTATAATTCGCCGCGAGACCAGGGCCGGGCATTGCGCTGGCCGTTGTCGGTTGGCCGGGGGAAAGGACGGCTGTCGGCAATTGCCTGACGTTCTGAAGCCAATCGAGAGACTGTAAAGAGTGGTCTGCGCGCAGTTTCCTGTGAGGGAAGATGCCAGAGGGGAAAGGGCTGCTGATCGTATACACAGGTCCGGGGAAAGGCAAGACGACGTGCGCCCTGGGAACGGCATTTCGAGCCGTTGGCCAGGGATTGCGGGTGCTTATGGTTCAGTTCATCAAAGGCTCGTGGCATTACGGCGAGCTGGATGCGGCGAAGATGCTGGGCGATGACAAGTTCGAAATCCTGCCGATGGGGCGCGGCTTCATTAAAGTTGGAGGAGCGGATACGGATCCGGAAGACTTGAAAATGTGCCAGGAGTGCTGGAACTTCGGCAAGGAGCAGATTTACAGCGGGAGATATGACCTCGTGGTTTTGGACGAAATAAATTACGTTATCAGTTACAAGATGCTGGACGGGGAGGAAGTTGCCGATGCGCTTGTGAAACGGCCGGGACAGGTGCACGTGATCTGCACCGGACGCAACGCTCATCCGAAGCTGGTGGAAGCGGCAGATCTGGTGACGGAAATGCGCGAAGTGAAACATCCTTATACCAAAGGGATTCTCGCGCAGCGCGGAATCGACTACTGAGGAGAAAGAATTTCGGACATGGCCTGGTTCAAAAAAGAAAACAAGCCGACGGAAGCGCTGCCCAATGAGGAGCGCCGGGTTAAGACGGAAGGGCTGTGGATAAAGTGCGACGGCTGCCGCTCGATCATCTGGAAGAAGGACCTGGAGGCGAACTGGGAGGTGTGTCCGAAATGCGAGCACCATTTTCGTCTGAACGCGAAAAGGCGATTGGAACTGCTGCTCGACGACGGCAAATGGACGGAGCTTGACGCGGAGCTGACTTCGACAGACCCGCTGAAGTTTGTGGACGTAAAGCCCTATACGCAGCGTTTGCGGGAAGCGCAGGACAAGCTCGGCATGAATGACGCGGTTCTTACAGTCGAAGGCCGCTTGAATGGCCGGCCGATCATCTGCTGCGCGATGGAGTTTGCGTTCGTAGGGGGCTCGATGGGCGCGGTGGTGGGCGAGAGAGTCACACGTGCGGCGGAACGTTCCGCGAAGCACAAGAGGCCACTGGTGATTGTTTCGTGTTCGGCCGGCGCGCGGATGCAGGAAGGCGTGGTGAGCCTGATGCAGCTGGCAAAGGTTTCGGCGGCGCTTGCGCGTCTGGATGAAGCGCGCGTGCCGTATATTTCCGTGCTTACGGACCCGACCACGGGAGGAGTTACCGCCAGTTTTGCGATGCTGGGCGATTTGAATATCGCCGAACCCGGCGCAATGATCGGTTTTGCGGGGCCGCGCGTGATCGAACAGACGATTCGCCAGAAACTTCCCGAAGGATTCCAGCGGGCCGAGTTTCTTGTGGAGCATGGATTTCTGGATGCCATCGTGCCGCGCAAGGACCTGAAAAGCTACATTGGCCGCGCTCTCGACTTCTTCATCGACTGAAATGAACTACGAAGAATCCGTTCGCCGGCTGCTCTCGCTGGGGAAAGAACTCGCCTCGCCGCAACAGGCGCGCGTCCAGAAATTCGATCTGGAAAATATCCGGGTGCTTTCCGGATATTTGGGTTCGCCGCATCGCGCGGTTCCCTGCGCGCACATCGCGGGAACCAATGGCAAAGGCTCAACGGCGGCAATGCTGGAATCGATCTTGCGCGCTGCAGGGCTTTCCACCGGGCTTTTCACCTCGCCGCACCTTGAACGCATAAACGAGCGCATCGCGTTCAACGGCATGGCGATCGCGGATGCGGATTTCGCGGCGGAGTTCGCGTGCGTGCAATCAGCGATCGAGCATCTGCTGGCAACGGGCGAGCTGGCAGCGCATCCGACATACTTCGAATGCGTCACAGCAATGGCATATCACGCGTTCGCGCGGCGCCCTGTGGGATTTGCGATTTACGAGGTAGGAATGGGCGGGAGGCTGGATTCGACGAACCTCGTTCAGCCTGAAGTAGCCATCATTACCCAGGTGGAGCTCGATCACGAGAATTTCCTGGGGCATTCGATTGCAGAAATCGCCGGAGAAAAGGCGGGAATCATCAAACCAGGCGGATGGATAGTGAGTTCGGCGGAACGGCCGGAAGCGCGCGCTGTGATTGCGCTGCGGGCAGCGGCGGTCGATGCAAAACTCGTGGAAATCGACAGGGCGTGGCACATCGAAAAGGCTGCTGCAACTGGCGGCTGCTATCGGGTGGAAGCGTGCGCTGTCCATTCCAACAAACGATTGACGCTGGACCTGCCTCTTCCTGGCCGGTTTCAAGTGCGCAACGCCTTGGCGGCGGCGACGGCTGGGCAATTGCTCGCAGCGCGAGGTTTTCCTGTTAGCGACGATGCCATCGAGCATGGGATACGGGAAACGCGGTGGCCTGGACGGCTGGAGCGATTGTCAGCGCATCCAGCAGTCTTTCTCGACGGAGCGCACAATCCCGCAGCGGCGCGGGAACTGGCCGCGTTCTGGCAGGAACATCTTTCCGGCCAGCGCATCTGGCTTATTTATGGAGCGCTGCGTGATAAGGCCGTAGACGAAATCGCCGGCCTGCTATTCCCGCACGCGCATCAGGTTTTTCTGACCGAGCCGCAGCAATCACGAGCGATCTCCGCTCCACTGCTCGCGGAAATGAGCTCGCATTTGGCGCGACGGTTCGAGGTGATCCCGAATCCGACGGAGGCGTTCGATTTGGCGATGTCACAGGCCGCATCGGGAGATGCGATCTTTGTCACAGGGTCGCTGTACCTTGTCGGCCACTTGCGCGCTCACTGGATGGGTTCCCTCCGAAGGGCTGAACCCAAGCCGACGCGCGAAACCACGATCCTGTAACCTCGCCTTTTGCCGGCTGCCGCTGCTGGCTCGCAAGGGTCAAGCCTCGACAAAGTTCCGAGTACTAGGAGTGTGTCCATTCACGGACAATTGAATGCCAGGGACGGACACATTTACGCATTTCCCGAAAATGGAACAGGCCTACAAGAAGCTGTATTTCAAGCACATGCGTGAAAAAAATTAATTCACTGCCCGGCAACCGAATTGCAATTTTCGCGTCTAAGTATGTTGAGGGATACGACGAACGGGATGGCTATGCAGACTCAAGCGAGACAACAGGTGGTTGAGCTGTTTGGTCGCGGACCAGCGCTTCTTGCTGACACGTTGCGCCGTTGCCCGAAGAAGATGTGGTTGTATCGTCCCGGTCTGAACCGCTGGAGTATTCACGAGATCATCCTGCACCTTGCCGACAGCGAAGCATATACGTACATTTGCAGCCGCCAATTCATTGCCGAACCTGGATCAGGAGTTGTGGAATACGACGCATCGGCGTGGACGGCTTCACTTGGGTACTTCCATCAAAGTACCCGCGAGGCCTTGGGCCTGGTTTCGCGGCTTCGCAAAATGACGTACCAGATGTTGCGTTTCGTTCCTGACACGGTATGGGCCAATACAACGCAGATTCCCAATACGGGTACGATGACTCTGGACCGCTGGCTGGAACTTCAGGCAAATCACATCCCGCATCACATCGAGCAGATTCAGCAGAATTTAGCCGATTGGTCGAAAACGCACAGGCAACGGAAGCCGGCGAGCCGCTTGCCGCAGCGCACGGTAACTGATGAAGTGGCCTTGGCTCCGCTCGGATAAACCTGGATTTAGCATTCAGTTTGAAGTTCCTGTCTGTTTCCCGCTGTGATCGCTCCTCCAATGAATGGTTGTCGCGCTAGAATCCTTAGGCGTCATGGTGACTGAGCAGAACTTCGATGTGGCAGGCCCCGCGGATGCTCACGCCATTGTGTTTGTGCATGGGATGCGGGTTACTCGCCGGATGTGGCAGCCCCAGATTGAATCTCTGGCCTCGGAATTCCGCGTGATTGCCGTGGACTTGCCGGGCCACGGATCGTTCCGGAATGAAACGTTTCACGTGGAACATGCAGTTGAGGAACTTGTGGCACTGGTGGATCGAGAGGCTAACGGCCGCGCGCTCGTGGTGGGACTTTCACTCGGTGGATATATCACGATGGAATTCGGAGCTCGGTATCCGCAAAAAGCGGCAGGGCTGGTGATTGCAAGCGCCTCGGTCGAGCCGCGCGGGTGGTATAACGTTCCCTACCGGATACTGTCCGACCTGATGGCCAAACTGCCGGAGTCGTGGCTGAATTGGGTGAGTCGCGTGTTCTTTCTGCTGGTTTATGGCAGACGCCGGGCGGAACCGCTGATAGCACCGGGGTTTTTCATGCGCGGCGGCGCTGCCGGTATTCGCGAAGTGATGAACCGAGAATTTGCGCCGAAGCTTGCCGCCTATCCTGGTCCCGCGTTGCTGCTGAATGGAGCGCGGGATCTGGGTTTTCGCATGCACGAGAGACGATTTTTGGCCGCCACGCAAAACGGCCGACTCGAAGTCATACCTAAGGCTTTTCACCTCGCAAATATCGACCAGCCTGAGGCGTTTTCCGCGGCGATTCGCCGCTTTGCAAGAGCTATATCGTGGTAAGAGCCAGGATGTTGCCCGGCTCGAGGGCTAATGGTAGGATGGTTTTTCCATGCCTACATCAAATAGTCAAGAGCCGCGGCCGCGAGTTGGCATACCGTATCGTACATACAATGAACAAGTTAAGAACATACGCGGGAAGTATGGGATGTATGTGCGATCGGTGGAAAATGCGGGTGGCGTGGCTGTCCCTATTGAGCTGAATTTATCGGCTACCGAACTCGAGAGGCAGGCGCGCCAGCTCGACGCCATCGTTTTGCCGGGCAGCCCTGCGGACGTGGATCCTGAGCGATACCACTCGGCGCGGCATCCGCAGACTGCAGCCGCCGACGTGGCGCGCGAAACTACTGACCTGGCGTTGCTGCAACATTGCTTCGGCGAGGGCAAGCCAGTCTTGGCGATCTGTTACGGAGTGCAGATTCTGAACGTTTATAGGGATGGCTCGCTGGTCCAAGATATTCCCAGCGAAATGCGGACGACCATCCCGCATCGGTGGGAGCACGGCCAACCCGAGCCATTCCATGGCGTGACGTTCGAAACCGCGAGCCGAATGGCGCTGACGCCGGACAAACTGGAAAAACGCGTCAACAGTTCGCATCATCAGTCGATTCTTGAACCGGGGCGCGGCTTGCGGGTTACGGCACACGCCAGCGACGGCATTATTGAGGCGGTCGAGTGGACGGGCGACTCGAATTGGGTTACCGGCGTCCAATGGCATCCGGAGCGGATGGCTGACGACGCGTTAACGCAGAAATTGTTTGGAGATTTGGTGGCAGCGGCTCGAAAGGCCGCTGTGCGTGGATAAGCCAAGATTGGTTCGTTACAGCTACTTTGAGCGACTGCTGATTTCTGGAGCTTGTCGGCTGTCTAACAAAATGCTTTCGAGGGAATCGTGATTTCACTGGCCGGAAAATCCGCACTGATCACCGGGGGATCGCGCGGAATCGGCGCGGCGTCCGTGCGATATTTCGCGCAGGCCGGCGCTGATGTGGTCTTCAACTACCATCGCCATCGAGCCGCTGCGGAACAAGTAGAGCAGGAAGCGCGCAAGCACGGAACGCGGGTGGAATCGTGCAAGGCAGATCTGAGCCGCGACGCCGACGGGAAAAAACTCGTTGAATTCGCAAGAGAGCGGTTGGGCCGTCTGGACATCCTCGTGGCCAACGCGGGCATCTGGAACGTTGAGGATATTGGGATTGAAAAAATGTCGGAGCGGCAGTGGGACGAGATGATTCGCGTGAATTTGAAAAGCGTTTACTCCGTGGTTCATCATGCTGTCCCGCATATGATCGCTCAAAAGGCAGGACGAATCGTGGCGATTAGTTCCACGGCCGGTCAGCGAGGCGAGTCCATGCACAGTCACTACGCCGCATCGAAAGGAGCGATCATCAGTTTTGTGAAGGGACTCTCGACGGAACTCGCGCGGCATAACATCCTGGTGAACTGCGTGGCGCCCGGCTGGGTGGATACGGAGATGTCGCGGCCCGTTTTGAAAACGAAAGCAGGACAGAAATTAGCGATGGGGACGATACCGCTCGGGCGGCCGGGAACCGCGGAAGAAATCGCCGGGGCGATTCTGTTTCTGGCGTCGGACCTGGCCACGTTTATCACCGGCGAAGTAGTCAATGTGAACGGAGGCGCGGTCCTGTGCGGTTGATGTGTCGTTGGGCCTTTGTTGTGGCAATGGCAGGGACAATCTTAGCTGTCGCGCCCCTGCCGGCGCGCGCACAAGATGGCGAAATTCTGCTGCCGGAGCAAAGCGCCGCAAAAGCCAAGTCACTGCTGCAAGGCATGATTCAAGCGTTGGGCGGAAGCGCGTATCTGAACGTTAAAGACTCAACGTGCAAAGGAAGGCTTGGCTCTTTCGGGCATTCGGGGGCACTGAGCGGCTACGATGTTTTTTTGGATTTGGTCAAACTTCCGGACAAAGACCGCCAGGAGATGTCCAAGAAACGGAACATCATTTACGTCACCAATGGGAATCAGGGATGGGTGCTGGATCGCGGCGGCGTCAGCGAGGAGCCAGCCGACCAAATCGCGGATAACCAACGCGAGCTGCAAGTGGACCTGGATTATATTCTGCGTTTTCGCCTGAACCAGCCGGGCATGATCTTCCACTACGTAGGGCCCGACGTGGTTGACCTGAAAGAAGCCGATTGGGTGGAGATCGATGATCCACAGGGGCACGAGATTCGCATTGCCATTGCCCGGCTAACGCATCTGCCGATTCGCAAGGAAGTTGCGACGCGCGACCCAGCTACGCACATGCGCACCGAAGAAGTGGACTATTTTTCGAATTTCCAGACGGTGGATGGCGTAACGATGTATTTCCAGCAGACCCGCTTTCGCAATGGAATGAAAGTGTTCCAGGTCTTCTACGACCCAGACGGATGCAAATTCAATACCGGACTGCAGGATTCCCTGTTCACGAAAGAATCCCTCGAAGAACGCTGGGCGCAAGTGGACAAAAAGGGCAACAAGAAGAAGAAAGACAAGGACGCCGAAAAATCCGGGCGATAGAGCCAAATTTTTCCAAACTGCACCTGCAAACAGTGATTTTCTGTTAGACTGCGCGGCAACTGCACAATTACGGGGGTGTATTATGCTTCGTCGCCGCGAATTTATTCAACGGGCCACCATCGCTGCCACATTGCTCGGCATGCCGCTCGCTCGAGCGGAAGCGCTGGGCGAAATTACCGTTGAGAATCCACCCATGCCGCCCTCGAGTTTGTTCGCCTCAGATCCGGCACGATATTGGGCGGAGATGCGCAGGCAATGGCTGCTCGCGTCGGATCGCGTAAACCTGAACTGCGGGTCGGTGGGATGCACGCCGCTGCCCGTGCTGCGCGCGATGATCGAGCATATTCTTTCGGCGGAAGAGTACCGCGAGGCTGCCTATCCGTGGTTTGGTTACGATGAAAACGATCACATCAAGCAAACGGTGGACGCGCTGGCAACGTTTGTGAACGCCAATCACGATGAGATCGCGTTGGTGCGCAACGCTACGGAAGCCAACAATATCATCGCCAACGGAATTGACATGAAGCCGGGCGAAGAAGTGCTGATGACCGACCAGGAGCACCCCGGCGGATACTGCCCATGGGACGTAAAGGCGGCGCGCTACGGCATCAAGATCAACAAGGTGACGCTGCCAAGGCCACCGCAGTCGGCCGACGAAATCGTCGAGCTTTTCGAACGCGCCATGACGCCGAAGACGCGAATGGTTTTCTTCAGCCACATTACGACTGCTACCGGCGTGATCCTTCCGGCAAAGGAAATCTGCGCGGTCGCGCGACGCCATGGAGCGCTTTCGGGGGTGGATGGGGCGCACGCGATCGGCCAGATTCCGCTCGATATGCACGACATGGGCTGCGACTTTTATGGCTCAAGCCCGCACAAATGGCTAATGGCGCCGAAAGGCACCGGCTTTCTCTATGTGCGCGACGAACGGACGAAGGATTTGTGGGCGCACACAGCCACGGCCAATTGGAACAACTATGACATCAAGGCGTACCGGTTTTCGTGGATGGGCACATCGAATTTGTCGGTGATGGTCGGATTGCATGCGGCGCTGGATTTCTTTAACCAAGTAGGCCCGGATCGCATTTACGCGCGGCAGCACGAACTGGCGACGCAGGTGCGCGACCGCGTTTTGAAGTATCTGAATCTGAAAACCGTCAACGCCAGCCGCGATGAATTCTACAACGCGCTCACAAGCTTTGAAGTCACTCCACCCCTTCCGGCCGGCGCAACCACCGGAGGCTTGAAGAAAGCGATGGACGAATGCGCCGCACGGAACATGCGCGTGGTGGGTGATGCCACGCACATGCGCATTTCAACGAACATTTTCACACAACCGACTGAGCTCGATTTGTTTTACGACGCGCTAGACGCCGGAATGCGCACATAGCGCCGCTACGCAGAATGGCAAACTCTCCTATGCTGGGCAAGACTCGCGCGGCCGTTTTTTTGCGCGGACGGCGTGGCGGGTTATAATCGCAGGATGCCAATGAAGCGGAACGGACCACGGATACGCAGCACTACGGTTTTGTGCGTGCGCAAGGATGGCAATGTTGTGATGGCCGGGGACGGCCAGGTCACACTGGGCGAAGCTGTTGTGAAGCACAACGCCAAAAAGATCCGCCGCCTCTTCAGCGACAAGATCTTGGCCGGGTTTGCAGGCAGCACTGCCGACGCCCTTTCGCTTTTCACGCGCTTCGAGAACAAACTACAGGAATATCACGGCAATCTGGCGCGCGCCGCGGTGGAGCTTTCGAAAGAATGGCGAACGGACCGCGCGCTGCGACACTTGGAGGCCCTGCTGATTGTGGCGGACTCCAAGTCGACATTCCTGCTTTCCGGAAACGGCGACGTGATCGAGCCGGACGATGGCATTTGCGCCATTGGTTCAGGAGGTCCCTATGCGCTTTCGGCCGCGAGGGCGCTGGCGAAGCACACCAAGATGAACGTAAAGGACATTGCGCAGGAAGCGATGCGCATCGCGAGCGAAATTTGCATCTATACGAATGCGACATTCGTGATTGAAGAACTTTAAGATACTGGGGCGAGGTCTGTGGGCGAAAAAGGCAAGGACGAAAAAAATATGGTGATTTATCTCAACGGCGAACAGCAGACAGCGGAGCCGGAGCCGCTGCCTTCGTTCGACGAATTAACGCCGCGCGAAATCGTGGCGGAGCTCGACAAGTACATCATTGGCCAGACGCCGGCTAAGCGCGCGGTAGCCGTGGCATTGCGGAATCGCGTGCGCAGGCAGAAATTGCAGCCGGAGATGGCGGAAGATGTCCTGCCGAAAAATATCTTGATGATTGGCCCCACAGGCGTAGGGAAAACGGAAATCGCGCGGCGGCTGGCCCGGCTTGCCGGTTGTCCGTTCGTCAAAGTGGAAGCCTCGAAATACACGGAAGTCGGTTACGTGGGCCGCGATGTGGAATCGATGGTGCGCGATTTGGTCGAGGTTGCCATCGACATGGTCCGCGAGGAAAAACTGGACGAAGTGGCGGAGCGCGCCGAGCAGGCGGCCGAGGAACGGCTGTTGGATTTGCTGCTGCCATCATCGCCCGCGCCGGTGACTGTCGACAGCACGGGCCCAAGTTCCGAAGCGCAGACGCGCGAAATGGCGCAGCGCACACGCGAAAAGCTGCGCGCCCAGTTGCGCGAGGGCAAGCTCGACCAGCGCATGGTCGAGGTGGAAGTCCGCGAGCGAATGACGCCTGCGTTCGAAATCGTGTCCAGCCAGGGCGTGGAGGAGATGGACATCAACGTTAAGGACATGCTCTCCGGCATTTTTGGGCAGCAAAAGAAGAAGCGCAAAATGACCGTCGCGGAGGCCTACGACTACCTGATCCAAGAGGAAGAGGGCAAGCTGCTCGACATGGAGCAGGTAACGCGCATCGCCGTGGATCGCGTGGAGCAAATGGGCATTTTGTTCATCGACGAAGTGGATAAGATCGCCGGACGAGAATCGGGGCATGGCCCGGACGTCTCGCGCGAAGGAGTGCAGCGCGATATTCTGCCGATCGTCGAAGGAACCACGGTGAACACGCGCTATGGGATGGTGCGCACCGACCACGTGCTCTTCATCGCCGCGGGCGCTTTCCACACCACTAAACCTTCAGACCTGATTCCGGAGCTTCAAGGACGGTTTCCGATTCGCGTGGAGCTCAGCTCGCTGAGCGAAGCTGACTTCGTGCGTATTCTGACGGAGCCGAAAAACGCGCTCATCAAACAGTCGATTGCGCTGCTCGACACGGAGGGCCTGAAGGTCGCGTTCAGCGAGGATGGCGTGGCGGCGATTGCGCGATTCGCCGCGCTGGTCAACGACCAGACGGAGAATATTGGCGCGCGGCGCTTGCATACGATTCTGGAAAAGGTGCTGGAGGAGATTTCCTTCGATGCGCCGGACATGAAAAAACGGAGCATCAAAATCGACGGCGCTTATGTACAGAAGCAGCTTGCCGACGTTGTAAAAGACCAGGACCTCAGCCGCTACATCCTATAGGTGCACGAACAGAGATAAATGGCGCCACACTCGCAAAGGTCTGCCCGTGCGCGCACGCGAAGAATTCACGCCGCGGGATATTTCGCGTTTGGCGGCGCTTTCCTGCTGCTATTCGGATGCGCGGCGCCGGGCGTGCCGGTTACGCGCCAGCCCGCGGTGCCTCGAGCGATCACCGACCTTTCCGCGAAACAATCCGGCGATTCCATCGTTCTGACGTTCACGTTGCCGAAGGAAACAATACAGGGGAAGGCGCTTTCTAAGCCGCCGGCAATCGAGATTTATCGGGCGTTTGGGAGTGCTCAGGCGGTTAGCAGCGGTGGCACGTCTGAGCAACCGCAGCTCGTAACGACGATTCCTTCACAAATAGTCGAGCAGTACCACGAAGATGGCCGCATCCGTTTCTCCGATGTTCTCACACCGACAGATTTCGCCGCACACGTGGGCAGCGCAGCGTTGTATGCGGTTCGCACACGGCTTGGCAAGCATGATTCGGGCAATTCGAATATTGTTCGGGTTTTGATTTTGCCTGCGCCAGAGCGGATTGAGGATCTGCGCGCGCAGATCACCCAAACAACCATGGAACTCTCATGGACCATGCCGGCAATTCTACCGACGGGATCGGCGCCACCGGCGTCACTTCGCTACCGTATCTATCGCGCTGAAGTTTCTGACAGCAATCCTGCGGCGGCGGCGAGTTCGAACATGCACCACGAATCCCCTCAATTTGTCTTGCTGGGCGAATCCGGCACGCCTTCTTATGGCGACACGAGCTTCACGTTCGGCCACACGTATTCGTACTCCGTGCGCAGCGTCGCGGCATACAAATCCGGCTCGGTCGAATCGGAGGAGTCGAACGTGCTGAACGTGACGCCGCGTGACACGTTCGCACCTGCGACGCCGGAAAATATTGCTGCGACGGCCACGCCCAGCAATGGCTCCGCCCCACCTCATGTCGACCTGTCGTGGGCCATCCATAGCGAAAGCGACCTGCTCGGCTACAATGTTTATCGCAGCGATACGGAAAGCAGTCCTGGAACACGCGTGAATGCTGCGCCATTGGTTACACCCGTATTTCGCGATGACACGGTTGTGCCGGGAGCACAGTATTTCTATCGCGTCACAGCGGTTGACCGTGCGGGGAACGAGAGCGCACCAAGCGCTCCTGTTACCGTGACCGTGCCAAACGCGGACAGCCAGAAAAATCCCTAAGAAAGGTCTACATCCTAATCGAACATGAAGATCTGCCGCTTTCGTCTGAAGGAACCAATCGAGCGCTCTAAGCCTTCCAGCGAATCAGAGAAGAGCAGCAGTGCGTTGCGCTACGGAATCGCCAAAGAGGGCCAAATCTTCGAAGTCAGCGACCCTTTTCAATCGAAAACAATTCGATCGCAAGAGATTCAATCGCAGGAAACGCAGGGTCGAAGCTGGCCGCTCGATGACGTTCAGCTTCTTGCGCCCAGCGCGCCGAGCAAGATTGTCTGCGTCGGCCGGAATTACGCGAAGCACGCAGCCGAGCTCGGCAATGCGCTGCCGAAGGAACCGTTGATTTTCTTGAAGCCGCCTTCCGCGGTGATCGCGCCGGGAGAGGCGATTGTGCTCACGCCGCATTCCGAACGCGTGGATTACGAAGGCGAGCTGGCTATTGTCATTCGAAAAATCTGCGGCCATCTGAAGCCCTCGGATGATGTCCAGCCATATATTCTCGGCTACACTTGCCTGAATGATGTTACGGCCCGCGATCTGCAGGAGAAAGACGTACAGTTCACGCGCGCAAAAGGCTTTGACACATTCTGTCCTTTCGGCCCGTGGATCGAGACTGATCTGGATCTGAGCGCCTCGCGCGTCGAGACGTTCGTTAACAAAAAGCAGCGGCAGTCGACCGCGATAGCAGAAATGATTTTCGCCGTCGACGTCGTAATCCGGTGGATTTCGCAGATGATGACGCTTCTGCCCGGCGATGTAATTGCCACCGGAACTCCGTCGGGTGTCGGACCGCTCGCGGCGGGCGACGTGGTTGAAGTCAGCGTAAGCGGAATTGGCACTCTCCGCAATCCCGTCGCCGGACCGCGATAGGGCATATGCGCCCGCGACTGGCCGAATGGATGGTATCTCTTCCGATAGGTTCCCTTGGTTTCGCGAGATTATGGAGATTTGGCGCGGGTATAATTTCCAAGTGTAGGCGTTGACTGCGAGCCGGCGGTATCCGTTACGCGCGATAAAAGAAAACCTCTTCGCTGGAGCCATTCGTGATTGTCATTGGGGCTTTTTCGCTTGTTCGGTTGTTCGGGCGAACTAAAGATTCGATGGAAGTGGAGCGCGAGCGCCGCTCTTACCTCAACCGTGTCGGCCGGATTGTTGACGGGCAGGTGCTCGAGATCGTGGAGGGATCCGCCGAGCAGCCTGGATCATCACAAGCAGGGCTTTTGGGAAAACGCCGCGCGGAAATGGCAAAAACGGCGCGCCACAAGATGCTGCTCTACACTTATTCAATTTCTGGCGTCACATACGAGGCAGCGCAGGATATCAGCGGCCTCGAAGAGCAGGCCTGCCTGGAGCGCGTGATTGCTGGCCAGGCGGTCGGCGTGAAATATGACCCCGCGAATCCCAGCAACTCGATTCTGATCGCAGACGATTGGTCCGGCCTGCGCTGATCCGACCCCAACAGTCTGCGATACATCCTGACGAAACCTCCTCTCCGGTTTGAGAGCCGCCCGTTTCCTCTTTACTAGCTCCAACATAACCGGTTGGATTGTTTTGTTCCTCGCCACAAAGAACTAGTTCCGGAGTTTACTTGCCGCGCTCGTGCTCCTGTGGCACGCTAACGCTCCAGACCATGAACACAAAAAAGAGCCCACACGATCCCCTCGAGGAACTGAAGCTCCGCAGTGCAGAAGCAGAAGCTGGGGGCGGCGCAGAGCGCCGTGAACGCCAGCACAATGAAGGCAAGCTGAGCGCGCGAGAGCGAATCGACCTGCTTCTCGACGAAGGCACGTTCGAAGAACTCGACAAGTTCGTGAAGCACCACTGCACGGATTTTGGGATGCCGGAGCAGCGGCCCTCGGGTGACGGCTTTGTTTCCGGTTTTGGCCGTATTGACGGCCGCCTCGTGTATGTATTCGCGCAGGATTTCACTGTGTTCGGCGGCTCTCTCTCTGAAGCGAATGCTGGAAAAATAACCAAAATCATGAAGCTCGCGATGAGCAATGGCGCGCCGGTCATCGGACTGAATGATTCGGGTGGGGCCCGCATTCAGGAAGGAGTGATGTCCCTGGCGGGTTACGCGGATATTTTTCTGTTGAATACGCTGGCGAGCGGCGTCATCCCGCAAATCAGCGCGGTGATGGGTCCATGTGCGGGCGGGGCCGTCTATTCTCCCGCGATTACGGACTTTATTTTTATGACGGAGAAGGCGTCCTATATGTTCGTGACCGGCCCTGACGTCATCAAGACCGTAACTCATGAGGAGGTTACCAAGCAGGAGCTGGGCGGCGCGATCACGCACAATGCCAAGAGTGGCGTTGCGCATTTCATGGCGCAGGACGACAAAGAGTGCCTGGCGATGATCCGCGAGCTGCTTAGCTTTTTGCCTTCGAACAATCTCGACGACCCGCCGCGCCGCGCTACAGAGGATCCTGCCAGCCGCATGGAGCTATCGCTGAATTCCATTGTTCCTAAAGATCCCATGGTGCCGTACGACATCAAGGATGTAATTCATTCCATCGTGGATGATAAATACTTTTTCGAAGTGCAAGCACACTTCGCGAAGAACCTAGTGGTGGGATTCTCGCGCCTCGATGGCTGTCCCGTAGGCATCATTGCGAACCAGCCAGCTTTTCTTGCCGGTGTGCTTGATATCAATGCTTCCGTAAAGGGTGCGCGCTTCGTGCGCTTCTGCGACGCTTTTAATATCCCGCTGATCACGTTCGAGGATGTCCCCGGCTTTCTACCCGGCACGCAGCAGGAGTGGGGCGGAATCATCAAGCACGGCGCGAAGCTGCTCTTCGCTTTCGCTGAGGCAACCGTTCCGAAAATAACGGTGATCACACGAAAAGCGTACGGCGGCGCCTATTGCGTTATGTCGTCCAAACACATCCGCACGGACATAAATTTTGCGTGGCCTACGGCGGAGATTGCGGTGATGGGCCCAGAAGGCGCTGTGAATATCGTCTACAAGCGCGACCTCGAGCGCGCGCCGCAATCCGAGCGGGAGCGCTTGCGTGAAGAGAAGACCGCGGAATTTCGCGAACGCTTCGCCAACCCCTATGTTGCGGCCGAGCGAGGCTACGTCGATGCCATCATCCCGCCGGCAGAAACGCGAGCCAAGTTGATCGCCGCACTGCATTCGCTCGAAAACAAGCGCGATTCCAATCCGCGCAAGAAACACGGCAACATTCCGTTGTAAGCCGCGTGCTAGAATTCCTTCCGGCAATGGCGACGTTCAAGAAAATCCTGATTGCGAATCGCGGAGAGATCGCCGTGCGCATCGAGCGCGCATGCCGCGAAATGGGGATTCGCTCCGTCGCGGTTTTCAGCGACGCCGACCGAGCGAACTTACACGTGCGTCTGGCTAATGAGGCTTACCGCATCGGCCCCGCGCCGTCTCGGGAAAGTTATCTCGTCATCGACAAAATCATAGCTGCCGCAAAATCGGCAGGCTGCGATGCGCTTCATCCGGGTTACGGCTTCCTCGCCGAGAATCCCAACCTCGCTCGCGCCTGCGAGCAGGCAGGTATCACATTCATCGGCCCTACGCCTGAAGCAATGGAACGCTTGGGCTCGAAAACCGCCGCACGGCAACTCGCGCGTCAGGTGGGGGTGCCGACCGTTCCCGGCACACTCGAGCCTATCGCACGCATTGACGATGCAGCAAAAACAGCACGGGAAATTGGCTTTCCCGTAGTGCTGAAGGCCGTCGCCGGTGGCGGCGGCAAAGGGATGCGTCTGGTTGAACGCGAGCAGGAACTCGCGTCCGCATGGAGAGACGCTTCGTCGGAAGCAACCAGCGCGTTCGGTGATGGCAGGCTCTATCTCGAGAAATTTCTGCTTCATCCCCGGCACATCGAGATTCAGGCGCTCGCCGACCAGCAGGGCCACGTCGTTTATCTGGGCGAGCGCGAGTGCTCCGTGCAGCGGCGCTACCAGAAAGTAATCGAAGAAGCGCCGTCGCCGATCATGACACCGGAGTTGCGCCGCGCCATGGGAGAAGCCGCGATTAAACTGGCCAGCGCGGGGAATTACACGAACGCCGGCACACTTGAATTCCTCGTGGATGAGCAGCGAAAATTTTATTTCCTCGAAATGAACACGCGTTTGCAGGTGGAGCATCCGGTCACCGAAATGGTGACGGCGCTCGACCTGGTGAAACTGCAGATACAAATCTCGAGTGGCCAGCCGCTGCCGTCTGCACAGGAAAACGTCGAACTTCGCGGGCATGCCATTGAGTGCCGCATTTATGCGGAAGACCCCGACAACAATTTTTTCCCATCTCCGGGACAGATTATGGAACGCCGCGCTCCATCGGGTCCGGGCATTCGCCTCGACGACGGTGTGTACGCAGGCTGGACGGTGCCTACGGACTACGATCCCATGCTCGGCAAACTAATCGCTTGGGGCGCGGATCGCAGCGAAGCGATCGCTCGCATGCTTCGTGCTCTGAATGAATACTACGTCGCAGGAATCCAGACGAACATCAAACTTTTCCGCCGAATTCTCGCGGACCCTGAGTTTCGTCGCGGCGAAATTCATACCAAATGGCTCGATGAGCTTTTACGCCGAGCACCCGTCACAGCGGGTAACGCTCAACCACAAAGACAAACGACCCGCGAAAAGCTGGCTGAGGATGCCGCGGCGCTTGCAGCGGCGCTGTGGTTCGCCAAACGCGGCGGCACGACGCGTACAAGCGCACCGAGTGCTGGATCGCGTTGGAAACTCGAAGGCCGGCGGGAACAGCTTGCCGTGCCTCCTGACCACAAATGAATTTCAGATTAAAAATCGAAGGCCGCGCCCGGGCGGTAAAGATCAATCCGACAGCGTCGCGCATTGAGTTCAGCCTTGACGGGCAGGGAGTGGCGGCCGACGTTGTGAATGTTGAACCCAATGTCTTTTCAGCGATCCTTGGCGACGAGGCTTTTGAAGTTCACGTCGAGCAGACCGCGCGGGGAGCGCGCATTCTGATCGACGGCCGCGAGTATCTCGCTGAATTGGACGACCCACGGCAATGGCGGCGTGGCGCGGCCGGAGCGTCCGGCGCGGAGGGCCGTCAAAGCATCCTTGCGCCGATGCCCGGCAAAGTGGTCCGCGTTTTGGTGGAATCCGGAAGCACAGTCGAGGCTGGACAAGGGTTGCTCGTCGTGGAAGCCATGAAGATGCAAAATGAAATCAAATCGCCGAAAGAAGGAAAGGTCGAACGAATCAACGTAAGCGAAGGTCAGACCGTGAATGCAGGTGAAATTCTCGCGATAATCGGGTAATACACACGTCATCCGCGATTCGGCGTGATGCTGCAAACTTCTTATGGATTGCGAGGAGAATCATCCGCGGGCAATTTCCCAGCGGATTCCACGACTTCCTTCGCGAGGTAATTCACGACGTGGGCTTGGTCTCGCGCGATGCTGAGGTATGCCGCGCGAAGCAACTGCTCCTCGCGATTCTGTAGCGACTGACGTATGGATTGTTGCACCTGTGGATCGGAAAGCTGCCGCTGACCGGCTTGCTCACGGGCAATTAATTTTAGGATGTGATAACCGTCCTTCAGCACGACGGGTTTGCTCACCTGACCTGGCTGCAGCCCTAGCACTGCGTTTTTCAGCGCCGGGTCGGTTTGATTCAGCGACGATTGCGGTATGAAGCCAAGATCCCCGCCATTGGAGGCATTTGCGTCTTCCGAGTAGTCCATCGCCAGATCGGAGAAATTGGCGCCGGTAGCAAGCCGCGACTCCAGCATTTCGACCTTACGCTTGGCCTGATCGGGAGTGGTGGCGTCATCATTCTTCCGATTGTGGATGCCGGGATCAGGATGCGGCGTCACTACGATTTGCGCGACATGATATTGCGGTTCCGCGACACTGAATTGTGCCTTGTTCTTCTCATAAAAATCAGTGACATCTGCATCCGTCACCTTGATCTTTGCGACCACTTCGCGATTCAAAAGCTTCTGAATGGACAGTTCGCGCCGGATTTCGTTCTTTAGATCATCAACGGTCAAGCCGCTCTCCTGTAGTTTCTTCTGAAACTCGTCTTCAGTAAAGGAGCTCTTGGATTGCGTGAAGCGATCCTCGACCTCTCCGTCCGAAGCCACCAGATTGAGCGCCTTGGTTCGTTGGAAAAGAATCTCGTTGTTGATCAACTGATCGAGAATGCTGAGCTTCAGCGAAAGAGCTTCGTCATGCGACGGCGTTGTACCCTGGGATTGCTGCTGGCGGCTGCGGTAGTACTTTTCCACCTCGGCGCGGCTGATCTCCGTGCCGTTCACCACAGCCCACGTATCGCGGTTAGGCGCCTGCTGATTTCGACATGCGAACGTCGCCAGGCAAGCCACGAAGGCCGCAAGAATCGCAAGTTTTTTCAACAAGGAGAAACTCCTTCGTGATCGGCGAGTTGCCTCAAGCGGCTTTGCGCACGCGCCCGGCGCGAATGCACGCGGTACATACACGAATATGCTTGCGCACGCCGTCAACAACAGTTTTCATGCGTCGCAAGTTAGGATTCCATCGGCGCCGCCGAAGGTTGTTAGCGTGGCTCACGGTGTTGCCATAACTCGGTTTCTTGCCGCAAATCTCACAAGCGAGTGCCATTCTGGCTCCGATTAAGTGGGTAGAATTACAGCGTATATATTACCAGAGATTTTGAGATTTATTGATCTGAATAGGGCATCAGCGAATCGGCGGGCGCTCGACGGCAGGTCGCAGAACCGTTAGCTG
Source organism: Candidatus Acidiferrales bacterium (assembly GCA_049787175.1). Lineage (GTDB taxonomy): Bacteria > Acidobacteriota > Terriglobia > Acidiferrales > UBA7541 > DAHUXN01. Next base: position 28,192 of record JBAQYT010000098.1, read on the forward strand.
CGATTCCTGGTCCGGCAGGAAGTAGCCAACGATGATCCCTATAGCGCTATCAGTGATCAATTTGCCTGTCGGATTGTCGTATGCATCCGTCACTTCAATGACGTCACCGCTATTCAGTTGCACTCCCCCGTGATCTGCAAACAATTGAACAGGCATGGAAACGATTCGGCTTTTGGAATCAAGAACTGGTTCCAGTGTGGCGATGGTTTCATTTGTTCGGACATTCTTGAGCACGAGCCACTGGCCCCCGTCGTATAGACGCCCAGCCACCCCTAGAAGCTTTCCCGAATACCTCAGTTTGAACTGCCCTGTCTTCGTGCTCTCTCCAGGGTTCAAGTCATAGCCCGATTCCCCGCACTCCATGACATTGAACCACGCCGGATAGATATCCTTCAGCTCGGCGCCACTTTCATTGAGTAGCTGATATTCAACGCGCACCTGCAAGAAAACGTCCGCATAATTTTTCGCCGTAAGATTCCCGAACATAGTATTGATCCGAATGCGATCGCCCTTGTGTACGCGATAGCCGAATCCGGGAATCATGAGCCAGTCGTTCATTTCACCGCCTGCCCCAAAAATGCGCTCCTCTTTATTCGAACAGAGAAAATCTGGCCGAGCGGTATCGTAGAACGCAACGTGATGCAGCAACTTGTTTGGAAGAAGGTGTCCTTTTGCGTCGGTGAGACTGGGATGGTAAGCCGTTAACCAGCCGTCGAATGGAATCGTCAGCCAGAGTGTTGGAGGTTGTGCAACGGTCATGTGTTCGGCATAGCCAGACAAACTTACCGGGCCAACTCGGACAGTCATTTCATGCGCTTCGGGATTATCCGCGACGGTCAACTTGGCAGTCTTCGATGTGGGATGTTCCATGTCCATCGCGTGCATCATTCCATGGTGTCTCACTTCCTGCTGTTCGGCCTGCGCCCAACAAGGAGTTGAAGTGAAGACGGATGCCGCAACCAGCAGTAACGCGAATTTCATTCTGGACCTTTCATCGCGGGTCAGCCAAACGCGCATAATACCGCATTCATAGCATCTGGAGTTCTTCTTCTCCGATTTTGTCTCGCGCAGCAAGCGAGAAATTCCCTACAGAAGTACGAACCCTGTTTGAGGAGCTTTCTTGACGGTGTGGAGGGCTTGCTTCAAAATGAATCAACCGTGGGCGTGTAGCTCAGCTGGGAGAGCACCTGCTTTGCAAGCCGCCGAGAGACTTCCAAAACCTCCGTCGCTTCCTTTGGTTATCGTTTCTTTACAATAACTTGGGGCATCTGCTTTTCGCTCGAAAGCTAACCCCAATGGGCAAAACAGATAGGGTTTTGACACAGTTCTGACACAGATGAAAGCACCTGCTTTTGCAAAATCAGATTCTCCCCTTTCTTGCAAAGGTGTCCCCGAAAGCAAGGCTAACCCAGTGGAGAACAAATCGCAGGCGGAATGCCTGCATGCGGCTTACTTCCGCATTGCCCGTCATCCGTCCACAATAGGCAGCAAGCTCCAAATGTAGCTTCCAACTTCCCAAAATGGTGAGATTACACGCGAGACTGGATTCTGTTCATCCGGCGATGCCAAATCCAGAACGCACGTGTTGCCGAGCCCATTACCGCGAGATACGCGATGGTGCGGACGAGTTGAGCGCGTCCTTGATACCCTTCCTCGCACACCTCGCAATGTAATGCGGTTATGCTCACCTCTCAAAGTGTTTGATCCGGCAGCGGATGGGACATAAGGGCATACCGCTGAATGACGGCGTAGCATTCACATGCTTGGTTTTCGAGTGCACCGCGATTCAAAATCTTCACTGCTCCACGACTGTATTTAATGATGTTCATTCTCTGAAAAAGACGGGCTGCCAAGGACACGCTGGGCCGGTCCGTGCCGAGCATGGTCGCAAGAAAATCGTGAGTGATGCGAAGCGTCCCGGAACCCACTCTGTCGTGAGCCATGAGCAGCCAGCGGGCGAGACGTTGATTGATGTCATGCAGGCGATTACACGCAGCCGTTTGCGCAACATGTAACCCCAGCATCATGGTGTAACGCTTCAAGATTCGTTCAAGATCGGGAGTGAAATCCAACGTTTTTTTCAAGTCACTGATTTTAACTCTGAAACCATTGCCCCCAATTTGCATTACTTCGCGAAGTGGGCCTCGGCTCAGACCCACGACCGCCGGCAGCCCTGCAACACCTTCGCTCCCAACGATCCCTGCTTCGACGGTCTTT